>CAJGDH010000319.1 GCA_904502145.1 uncultured Eubacterium sp. | reverse complement strand
CTTTTGGGGTGAACTCCGTCTCTGCGGTGATCTCTTTCACATCGATCTTAATGGGGCTGCCATTTGCCTGGTCAACCAGCACGCCTTTCAGCGTATAGGTTTTTTTAGGTACAAGGTTGGTATAAGCCACAGTATCAGTGATGGTCACTTCCTTCTTTGCCTCCGTGACATGATCCTTCGTGTCATCAGAGACGGCCGTCGTGCGGATCTTCGGATAATGAATGCTCTGGTCCTCATCATCTATGTCCGTGTGTGCTGCAACCATCACTTCATTGTGGATCAATCCTTCAAAAACGACCAAAGTTCTTCCGGCCAGGTTTTCCCTTCCGGTCTCAAAAGTCATTTCCACCGTCATTTCGGTATCTGTTGCTTCAAACGGTTCGGTCTCTGCCGTCACGTCTTCTCCTTTGTCATTCTTCACCGCTTTAAAAGACTGTTTGTCCATCAGCTTGCCGGTTACCTTGTAGGTTCTCCCGACCACAAGGTTTTTGAGCGTAACGGTGTCTGTTATGACAGACTGCTCCATAGCTCCGATATGATCTTTTGTCTTCTCATCAACTGCGGATGTTCTCACTTCCGGGTTGAGAGGTGTCTCGCGGGAAAGAATGTCGACTCCATCTGAGGCATCGCTAACTTGATTTCCACTCTTCACATACACAGAAGAGTTTTCATCTATAAGATTCATAAGTATTACACCATCCGCAGCATCGGAGCCGTTCCCATCTGCAAGCTCCATGGTAGATCCTTTGATCATGAATCCGGCAGGTGCTTTTGTCTCTTCGATCGTGATGGTGCCAAGCGGGATATGGTAGACTCCCGACGAGGTTTTTCCATATTTTGCCGTTCCGGAGACGATATGGGCATCATCCAGCTGTGCGAGATACTTACCCCCTGATGTCTTTATTGTTTTGATTACCCAGGTCGTGCTGGCTTTCGAAGGGAGCGTGCTCTTGGTATATGGTGTCCCGTTGTTATCCCCCGCATAAAACTTCACTTCATACTCTGCACCGGACAGATTCTCTGCACTGGTAATCGTTCCTTTCGATATCTTCTCAATTCGAATGCCAGCCGGATCACTAAACGGCTCGTCCGTAAAAGAAACTTCCTTCTCATCTCCTGCCGCCAAGTTAACGGATTTCACGGAAGTATTCCTTTTATATCCCTTTGGGGCCGTGATCTCTGCCAAATAATAAGTTCCGGCATCCAGCGTGTCGGAATACGGTGTTGCTCCGGAAGCATTGGTCGTAAGTGTTTCGATCTCATTGCCAGTCTTCTTGCCAGAAGCCGCTGCCGTGTTTGCCTCCGACTGTGAGCTGTATAGACCAAACACGGCTCCCTGGAGTGAATAACAGTTGTTCCCGTCGGTCATATCCGTATTTGAAGACGTCTTCTTAACCCGCATCTTTCCACTCGGAGCTGAAAAGTGTCCGAACGCCAGATCCTGGTAGGTTTCGCCGGAAGCTTCATAGAGCGCTGCGATGTGCAGATCTCCCGTAACATCCGGAAGATTCCTGACCTGGTTTATAAAGTTCATAACCAGGGCCTGTCCGGTTGCATTCAGGCTGCTCGATCCCGTCACCGTCCAGTCCGGACCTCCATGGGTATTTCCCATCAGGGACAGCCAGACATAGGACAGTGCAAAGTGCGTGATCGCTTCCTGATCATGGGCGGATCCGGAAAGGATGTTTCCTCCCCCGCCATATCCATAGTACATGACCTTGGCCATGAGCATCAGGTTCCCGTTACTGCCGGAGCCAATATTGTAATCATTGAAGCTTGCTGTCACTCCGTTCGGCGCGATCGACCACGGCAGGATACAGTAAATCAGGTTACCGGAGGTATCGGTCAGGTGGGGTGCTGCAGCATCATAAAAGTAATACATTTCCTGTTCTACGATCGTTGCCATGCTCTGGATCCTGAATATGCTGCTGTCAGACGATTGTCCTGTCATAGCATCCACTTCCTCGATTCCAAGGGAGATCCACTTCTTTTCCGGTTCTCCT
>CAJGDH010000318.1 GCA_904502145.1 uncultured Eubacterium sp. | reverse complement strand
GGCCACGATCAGCCCGTTCAGCAGTCCGCAGACAGCTCCGCAGGCAAGGGTGAGCAGAACGGCGGGCAGCATGGGAACATTCAGGTTTAACAGGAAGATCCACAGGACACCGAGAAAACTTACCAGGGTCCCCAGGGATAAGTCTGTCCCCTGGATCAGTACGATGAGGGACTGACCGCAGGCGAGGACCAGCAGGGCCGCAGACTGGGTAAGGACATTGGCAAGGTTGGAAAAACTGAGATAGTGGCTGGCCCTGAAACTGAAAAAAACGATGAGGATCAGGGTCATATAAAAGGCCGGGGGCAGGGAGGACAGGATCCTTCTTCCTCTGTGGCCGTTTCCCTCACTGCCTCGGACTGTCGCTTTATTCCGGTTGTTTTTCTCCCGGTCCCTCTCCCCGTCTGCCAGGATCAACCTACCGATGGTTTCCTGGGAGAAGGCCTCCCTTTCCAGCCGGCCGGTGATCCGCCCGTCATTCATACAGTAAAGGCGGTCACAGACCCTCATCAGCTCCTCCATCTCCGAAGAGATGACCAGAATGCTCTTTCCCCTTTCCGCCAGCAGGCGAAGAAGACGGTAGATCTCCTGTTTGGCTCCGATATCTATCCCTTTTGTGGGCTCATCAAAGATCAGAAGGTCCGTATCGGCGGACAGCCATTTGGCCAGGACGACCTTCTGCTGGTTTCCGCCGGACAGTTCCTCTACGATACGGCCGCTGTCCGGAGTATCAATATCCAGTCTTTCGATATATTCCTCCGAGATCTGTCCGCTACGTTTTTCGGACATGAGGAAAGCCGGGAAATGTTTCTTCAGGCTGGAGGCCAGTATATTCCAGTGGACGGGGGCAAAGAGGGCCAGGCCTTCATGCTTCCTGTCTTCCGGCAACAGTCCCATGCCCCGGCGTACCATCTGTACGGGACTGGTCCTTATGAATCTTTCCCCCCGATAGATTATCTCTCCCGAAGATATCTCATCCACCCCATAGATGAGTCTGGCCAGCTCTGTCCTTCCGGAACCCACCATTCCGGCCAGGCCCACGATCTCTCCCCCGTACAATTCAAGGGAACAATGATCGACCTTTCCTTTTTTGTCGCACAGATCCCTCACTTTCAGCACGGGAACCGGCTCATGATCCTTGTGTCCGCCGGTCTGTATCTGACCCAGGTCCCTGCCGATCATCCTTCTGATGATCTCCTCCTCCGTCAGACTGCTCATCCTGTCGGAAGAGATCAGCCTGCCGTCCCTCAGGATGGTGATCCTGTCACCGATCCTGCGGATCTCGTTCATTTTGTGGGAGATAAAGAGGATGGCGATCCCCTGCTCCTTAAGCTTCCTGATCCGGTCAAACAAAAACTCTGTCTCCGTGGAGGTCAGACTGGTGGTAGGCTCATCAAAGATGATCACCCTGGGATTGAGGGTCAGGGCTTTGGCGATCTCGATCATCTGCTGACGGGCCACACTCAGGTTCTTCACCGGGGTATGGAGGTTGAGGTCTGCGCAGTGGAGCCCTTCCATGATCTTCCGGGCATCCGCATACATTTTTTTGGTATTGATCACCGGAGAGCTGCCGTAGGTCGGCTCCTTCCCGAAATAAATATTACGGGCAGCATCCAGGTGGGGGATCATGGTCAGTTCCTGATAGACGGCACCGATCCCGTGACTGATGGCTTCCGAGGTATTCCGGAAATGTACTTCTTCCCCCCGGAAAATGATCCGGCCTTCATCCGGAGGATATACCCCCAGGATACATTTGGTCAGCGTACTCTTTCCGGCGCCGTTCTCCCCCGCCAGAACATGGACTTCCCCGGGGTAAAGGGCAAAGTCTATGCTCTGCAGGGCCTTTACCCCAGGGAATGCTTTGGATAGATTATTCAATTGAAGGATCGGTTCCACCGGGGCAACCGTTTCCGTATTCTTCAATATATCTGTCATTTTTGTGTTCCGATTTTATGGAAAATCTATTCAAACCAACGGTAGTTATCAATATAATCCTGTACATTTTCC
>CAJGDH010000317.1 GCA_904502145.1 uncultured Eubacterium sp. | reverse complement strand
TGGTCATCACTCCCACATACAGGTCACCGAGGGATCCTCCGTGACGCTTAAGCATCATATTGCAGGTGATCTGCACCAGAAAATTCGTCCCGTTTACCATAAACCCCGCCAGACCCAGGGAGAGGATCTCCCCGGTCATCCTGGGGAAGATTCTCATGTATTTTCTCTCCAGACGGATCAGGATCCTCCTTCCCCGCAGGAAACGGAGAACCCAGAGGGCAGAGACGGCCTGACTGATCACGGTGGCCAGGGCGGCGCCGCTCACTCCCATGTGGAGTCCGAAGATAAAAAAGGGGTCCAGGATCAGGTTCAGCAGTGCCCCGATCAGGGTGGTCAGCATTCCGATCCGGGGGAATCCCTGGGCGTTGATAAAGCCGTTCATCCCCACACTGATCATGGAAAATGCCGTGCCGAAGAGATAGATCCTCAGATAGGCATCCGCATAGGGATAAGTGGCGTCACTGGCACCGAAAAGGTAGAGTACCGGCCTCCGGAAGAAATAACACAGGAAGAACAGTACCACCGAACAGCCCGCCAGGAGCACAAAGGTATTGCCCATCAGCCTGCCTGCCCTTTCCCTGTCTCCCGCTCCGCGGGAGATGGAGAAAAGCGGTGTTCCTCCTGTGCCGAACAGCTGGGTGAAGGCCGCGATGAGAGTGGTCAGGGGAAAGGCCAGACCTACCCCGGTAAGGGCAACGCTGCCGGCCCCCGGGAGATGGCCGATATAGATCCTGTCCACCACATTGTAGAGGAGCTGGACCATCTGGGCCAGGATCAGGGGAACGGACTGGGCGATGATGATCCGCCAGACCCTTCCCTTTGAGAAATCATTTTCCAAGACTATCTCGTCTTTCTAAACTATCTGCCTGTATCTGTTCTGTCAGGATGCCGGTCACTCTTTCTGGTCCGGCATATCTTTCCTTCTGGGATCCAGCATCTCGGAAGCGTCAAAGAGGTCCGAAGTCCATTCCGAGTAGCCGTGGGCATCGTTCCACAGACGGTACCCGTCCAGATTCCGGCGCCCGCCGTGAACGTACAGGTCATGAACGCTCATGGTCTTCTGGTGGGAATCCACATTTAAGAAGATATGGAAGCCCTTGGACGCCAGGTATTGATATTTTTTGTTCTCTTTGGTGTTATATTCATCCGTGGGGGACAGGTCCTGTCCGTGGGCAAAAATGATGCACTCCGTAGCACCGATAATGGGTTCAACATTTTTCTTCCACTTTTCCGTATCTGTTTTAATCTTGTCCAGTGAAGCATTTCCCACGCGGATGTGCCCCCAGGTATGGCTGGCAAAATCCCATCCTTCCGCCTTCAGTTCTTTGGCGATCTTCGTTGCCCCGTCGATCTCCACGCTCCGGTCAAAGTCCGGGTGGGCATCCAGCCACTCCACTTTATCCGCGTCCAGATCTTTTCTGGTCACATAGGATTCATCCGTGCGGTAACCGAAGATCCCGTTATAACCGGTCAGGGCGATGGTTCCCCTGGCGCCGTGATAGGCCCCGTCCGGATGCTCTTCCATAAAATCGTTGAGCAGGGGCACACAGTCGTAGGAACCTCTCTCCACCGTACCGTCTTCCAGTTCGTATTCACAGGTGACCTTCCCGTACTCGTCCAACACAAGTTTGGAAGCCATGCCGTGGCCTGTGTAGGTATGATAGTAGCTGAGGTCATCCAGGGAAAGGACGAAGGGTTTCTTCCCTTCCGGGAGGAAGACGGATTTGCCGGTAAAATGGGGAACTCCCTCCTCATCATAGACCTCGTCAAAGAAGTCATACACACTGCACAGGACATATCCGTCATCGTACATCTTCTGAGTGATCTTCTTGAATTCTTCTATGGTGGTCATCCATTTTTTGAACCCATCCGCAATGCCGGGATCACACTCGAAAGCCAGCTTTGTATCCCTCACCAGGGTATGGTAGAAGATGTGGGTCACATCTTTCGCCTTGAATTCCACCAGGCCCTTTTTGGCCTCTTTCCATCCGGCCACCGCCTCCCTGGCT
>CAJGDH010000316.1 GCA_904502145.1 uncultured Eubacterium sp. | reverse complement strand
CATCGAACTCACGGACGCAGCAAAACAATATATCGTTGAAAATGGATATGAACCTACCTACGGAGCAAGACCGCTGAAGCGTTTCCTCACCAAACATGTGGAGACTCTTGCGGCCAAACTGATCCTGGAGGACAAGGTTGAGCCCAGGGATACCATCAGTATTGATTATGCGGATGGTGAACTGACGGCGACCGCTATATCCTACTGATGACCGTTCTTTAATTTAAAGAATTCTGTCATCTGAGATGAGCATGAGAGTGCCGGTATCGGGGATAAAACACTTTCCCTGATACTGACACTCTTTTTTTTGTCCTGGGAATATGGTATACTACTGCCTGTGTTTAACAAAGAATAATCCAGAACTTACGAAAGAGTATTTACAGACAGTATGAGAAGAATAACAGAGCAGACCTATATCCATAACGAAAATACCGTACCCTATCTGACCTTTCCGACGATTGAGGAGGCCGGCCCCTTTCTGGCTGCTTTCTCTACCAGAAAAGGGGGAGTCAGCAAGGGAATCTATCAGACCATGAACCTAAATTATAATCAGGGAGATGATCCGAAAGCGGTTCTTGCCAATTTTCATCTTTTTGCGGACTCTATGGGAGTTCGCCCGGAGGATATGGTTTACTCCGCCCAGACCCACACGGCAAATGTGCGCCTCGTGACCCCGGAGGACAGGGGAAAAGGAGTACTCCGCCCCAGAGACTATCAGGATGTGGACGGGCTGATCACCGACCGGCCGGGCCTGATCCTGGTGGGATCCTTCGCAGATTGTGTTCCCCTCTTTTTCGCGGATCCGGTCCGTCGGGCCGTGGGACTGTCCCATGCCGGATGGCGGGGAACGGTGGCGAAGATCGGCCGGGTTACGGTGGAAATGATGGGAGAACACTTCGGAAGCAGACCGGAGGACCTGATCTGTGTCATCGGGCCTTCCATCTGTGTGGACTGTTATGAGGTGAGCCGGGACGTGGCGGATGTTTTTCTGCAAAACTTCTCCCCGGAACAGGTAGAGGATATCCTGACGGAAAAAGAAAATGAAAAGTATCAGCTGGATCTGTGGAAGGCAAATGAACATGTGCTGAGAGACAGCGGAGTCTTACCTGAGCATATCGGTGTATCCGGTTTGTGTACCAGGTGCAGAAGCGACCTGCTGTGGTCTCACCGGGCTACAGGAGGCAAAAGAGGAGGCCTGTGCGGCTTCATCAGTGTCAGAGAATAAAGAGGGAGACGGAGGAAGAACAGATGAAAGCATACCACATCCTGCCGGATGGCTATGAAGAAAAGTTTCAGATGAATCTGCAGAAGGATAAAAAGACTGCATTGAAGATCAACATAGGAGCAATTGTTCTTACGGTTCTGCTTATCCTGGCCGGAAATCTGATCATGCCTATCTATGTATTTGTTGATGCAGATACGATCCTCGGATTTTGCCTGAGGATAGGTGTCCTTCTTTTTGCATATCTGGCCTACATCGTTCTGCATGAACTGACCCACGCCCTGGTCATGAAAGCGGTGGGCGGAAGTCATGTCAGATTCGGTTTTACCGGACTATATGCTTATGCCGGAAGCCTGGAAGATTACTTTGATAAATCTTCCTACCGTTACATTGCCCTTGCTCCCCTGGTGGTCTGGGGGATCATCTTCGGTGTGCTGACGGCTGTGGTTCCCCCCGAATGGTTCTGGACTGTCTGGTTTCTGCAGATAGGAAATATAGGGGGTGCTGCCGGTGATTTCTATGTGACCGCCAGGCTGTGGAAAGAGCCGGAGTCGATCCTGGTCAGGGATACCGGAGTGGATATGACCGTGTTTGACAAAAGTGATGGTTCTGAAACGGAAAGAGACTGAAATGACAGACCGGTAAAGACAAAGACAGGTAAAAAGACAGACAGGAAAAAAGTAAACATGACAGGAAAAGCGCCAGTCCCGGGGAGATCATCCCTGGGTGGTGTGCTACCCGTCAAGAGGACAATGAATAATAATAAGTGAATGGATACCGTCAGTTGAGAAAAATCAGCTG
>CAJGDH010000315.1 GCA_904502145.1 uncultured Eubacterium sp. | reverse complement strand
GCATCGATGAAGATGGTGGAACCGTCAATTTCAGTTATTTTTAAGGTCATTTTATTCCGCTCCCTTTTCCTGTAATCCGAAAGATTTACTTTTTTTTCATTGTACAGGGAAAACGGCTGGATGGATTAGTCTTATCATATACAAATAAAGGGAAAATCTCATAGTTGACGCTGCATGATCCCTTGTAATAGAATCAGCACTAACGAAGAAACAAAAAGAACAAGGAGAGTGGTGTAAAAATGAGCAAAAATCCGATGATCACCAGAGAAGATATCCTGGAGTACGGTCTTTCCTTTCCGGACACCTACCGGGATGCCCCCTTCCGGGATAAAAACTGGCAGCTGGTCAGGGTAAAAGGCAGCAGAAAGGCTTTTCTCTGGACCTATGAGAGAGACGGTCTTCTCAATCTTAATGTCAAGGTGGATCCGGAGTGGAGAGAATTCTGGAGGGACGCCTATACATCAGTGATCCCAGGCTACCATCAGAACAAAGACCATTGGAATACCATTATCATGGATGGATCCATACCTCCTGATGACGTAAGAAGAATGATCGCTGAAAGCTATGATCTGGTGACCGACAGCCCTGCAAAAAGGATCTATGAAGCCGTAAAGCTTATTCCGGCCGGTTTTGTGGCCACCTACGGCCAGGTAGCCGAGATGGCCGGAGAAAAAAAGATGGCCAGGGCAGTGGGAAATGCCCTGCACCATAACCCGGAACCGGGAGTCATACCCTGCCACCGGGTGGTCAATTCCAAGGGTCAGCTCTCCGGAGAGTTCGCCTTCGGCGGGGCAGGGGCCCAGGCCCGTCTGCTGGAGGCAGAGGGAGTGGAAGTGGTGGATGGCAGAGTGGACCTGGATCAGTATGGATTCCGTCCTGAGGGTAAATGATGCCGCGGAAAATGAACCAGCAGGAGTAATGATAGAGCTGCAGTGGTGATCATGATCCGGCAGACATCAGCAGTTGCCCGTGTAAACGTTCATCAGCTTTTCCCTGGCCACCTCCGCCAGCCGGTACACCTTTTTTACCCTGGTGGCCGGCCGGTCGGTCATGAGGTATGTGGGGAAGAAACGGGAGATATGGAGGGGGATCTCAGGGCCGGTAGGCCGGCCGTTTCCATCTTTCAGACTGCAGATAAAGTCCGTGAGATCCCGCATCTCATCTTCACTGTCGTTCTCCCCCGGGATGATCAGGGTGGTCAGTTCGATATGACACACCTTTGCTGCTTCCCGGATGAAATCCTTAACCATGTCCAGATCCCCCTTCAGGATATCCTTATAGTATCTGTGGGTGTATCCTTTCAGGTCAATGTTCATGGCATCCACATAGGGAGCCAGTTTCTCCAGAACAGAAAGACCGGCTGTTCCGTTTGTGACCAGAACATTTGCCATACCTTTCTCCCGGACCAGTTTTGCGGTATCCAGGACATATTCATAGCCGATCAGGGGTTCATTGTAGGTAAATGCCACCCCGATATTGCCCCGGCTTCTGTATCTGAATGCCAGCTCCGCAAGCTCCTGGGGCGTCACATAACGCGCGTATTCCGCCATGGCCATGGCCTCCTCCGACCAGGAGATCTCATAATTCTGGCAGAAGGGGCAGCGCAGGTTGCAGCCATAGCTTCCCACGGAAAGGATCAGGCTCCCGGGATGAAAATGTCGCAGAGGTTTCTTCTCGATGGGATCCAGGGCTATGGCAGTAAGCCAGCCGTAATTTTCGGCGATCACTTTTCCCTCTTTTGCTGTCCGTACCCCGCAGAATCCCCTTTCCCCTTCTTCAATCCTGCAATGTCTGAAACACACCTCACATACCGGCATAGTATTTCCTCCTTGAATCACTGTTTTTGTCAATGATGCCGGATCACTTCGAATCTTTCCAGCTTCACTTCCGCGCGGGCAGGGATGCCTGCTTTTCTTTTGGCGATGGCAATCTGGTCCTCCACGGTATCCACCCCGTCAAGATCCGGGAGCAGGAGGCCTCTTTTTCCCCCTCTGCTGACGATGACCCCGTATTTTTTCACATCG
>CAJGDH010000314.1 GCA_904502145.1 uncultured Eubacterium sp. | reverse complement strand
CGCTTTTCAGGCTTCTGACATCATCAAGGACTTCCTTCGTCTTCGTCTCGTGAAGGGAAAACAGGTATTTCTCCGGCTGCATTCTCCTGATCACGTCGGTAAAAGCCCTGATGGCAACGTTATAGTGCTGGGCGGAAACAGAGAACCGCTTCTTGTCCGTATCCCCGGCCAGATAACGGTCTTCCAGGATCTCATACTGGCCCACGGCCTTCTTGGCGTAGCTGATGAATTCCTGGCCTTCGGCAGTCAGAGAGATTCCTTTATTCGTCCTCTCGAAGATCAGTATCCCCAGTTCTTCCTCCAGTTCACGGATGTTGGCGGAAAGGGCCGGCTGCGAGACATACAGCCTTGTGGAAGCCTCCCGCATGGAGGAGGAACCGGCCACCTCCAACACATATTTCAGCTGGTTTATGTTCATACTTTTCTATCTCCCTATGCTGTCAGTGGTTTTTCTTCCACCAGACTCTTACGATGGGTCCGATTATCCAATAAATTCCTTCCGTAAAAAGACCGATTACGATGATCCATCCTGTACGGATATACCAGGGAAGCCTTTCTTCCGGAGTCTCTATGGGGTCAAACCGGGGATCTCGCCCTGGGGTTTCTTTGTAATCTTTGTAACGCCGGTAAGAGGAAGTACCGGTACCCATATTGGGTCTTGGAGTTCCGCCACCTGTATTTGTATTCTTTCCGGGCTTTGGCTTAATGCCCCAGACGACCAGACCGGCAACAAGAATACAGCCAAAGATCGCGCTGGCAAAGTCGGAAATATTATCTGCCAATCCCGGCATTGCCGACAAAGCAAAGAGGGCAATGACAGCCGCAAACCAACCGTTCCGGATCTTCTCCCAGCGATGGAGTTCCTCCAGTTCTTTTTCTTTCTCCCATCGTAGTTCGTCTATTCTCTTGCTTTCCAGCTCTGCTTCCTTGATCCTTGCCTTATCGATATATTCTACCTTCTCGGTACCGTCATCGACAAAGACCTGGCTGTCACAGTATTCACAGATCACGGATTCCTGGTCTTCTTTAATCTTCAGTTTTGCCCCGCAATTGGGGCACTCAATTACAACAAATTCCATTAATATACCTCCCGGACAGGGTCATCTTCCGTTATCTGATACGACCAAGGAATCGTCTTCCATCAGCTTCAATGTCAGATCAGTATTGTCAATCGTATGGTTCAGGCAGGTCTGCACATTGTAAAGATCGCTTCTTTCCACAAATGTTTTGGCCTCTTCAAAGGTAATTCCACTGTTCATCTTTCGCTCGATCAGCCTGTCTTTAAGGATAGATTCATCTGCCACAAGCCTGATGGTGTAATCCGCATAACCCGCCAGGTCAGACCATCCGGCCCAATCCAGCAGCAGATAATTCCCTTCGATCAGCACGATATCCCCTGTCACTGTAATGGCATCATCGATGGGATCGTGGGCGATACGGTAGTATTCCGGCCAGCCGCAATCCTGTCCGTCAGCCACCATTCTGATTCTTTCCTTAAGTAAGGGCAGATCAAATGTCTCGGGGGCCCCTTTGAATTCCTTCATGAGATACACTTTCCCGGACCTCTCCATGGTATGGGTATCCAGGTAGGACTGGTAATGATGGAAGCCATCCATGCCCAATGAGGTTATGGATTGGATTCCTTCCGTATTCTCTGCAAGGTATTTCAGGAAATGTACCAAGGTACTTTTGCCCGCCCCCGGCGGGGCCGCAAGGAGCACGATGATTCGTCTGCCCTTTTGTCGCTGTAGCTCAGTAAGATGTCTGAGCAAGGGGAGAAAAATATCCTCTATACTTTCTTCTGAAAAATATGCTTTTACCGGAATTCCGTTGATTTCCTCCTGGTAGATCATGCTGGTCTCCTGCCTTGTTTCATCCTGTTCGATCCTTACTCTGCCATCCCGAATTCTTCACACAGATCATGGAAGCGCTTCTGCTCTTTCTCCTTAATCTCCTTTGTGGGGTCGTTCAAGGTATGATGGATGACATCCGCATCTTTCAGTACTTCGTCCATAGGTCCGTCAATGGATAATTTAT
>CAJGDH010000313.1 GCA_904502145.1 uncultured Eubacterium sp. | reverse complement strand
ATTCACTGTCCCCTTTAGGACCCAGTACCTTCGCGGTCAGTACCATGGCGATCAGGGAGATGATGGACCCGATGATATTGGGAAGTTCACAGCCGAGAACGTGGGCTGCAAAAAACCAGGGAACCACGAAAGAAAGGGTGGCAACCAGAGTAAACGGAATCATCCCTTTCAGGGCTTTCACGCCTT
This sequence comes from uncultured Eubacterium sp., assembly GCA_904502145.1. Taxonomy (GTDB): domain Bacteria; phylum Bacillota; class Clostridia; order Lachnospirales; family Lachnospiraceae; genus Anaerobutyricum. The sequence goes on along the minus strand of CAJGDH010000313.1, from coordinate 1,856 downwards.
TTCCGATGATCATCACCATGATAAAGGGAGAGATCAAGGTAAGAATAAGCTGGATCGTAGCCACATTACCTGAAAGAGGCAATACATCCAGATTGGTGACTGTAGCCAGTGTTGTAGTCGGTACACCGACAGAACCGAAGGCTGTGGGGGCAGTGTTGACACAGAAGCAGGCCAGAACCGCTCCGAGAGGATCAAGGCCGATCGCCACCAGCATGGATGCCGGGATGGCAACAGCAGTACCAAACCCTGCCATGCCTTCCATAAAGTTTCCGAATCCCCATCCGATGATGAGAAGAAGGATCCTTTTGTCGGTGGACACGCCGGCAAGCATCTGCTTGATCTTGTCCATGGCACCGGTCTTCAGGGTAAGGTTATAGGTGAACAAGGCAGCGATTATGACCAGACAGATGGGCCACAGGGCATTCAGTACTCCCTCCAGAGCTCCTGTCAAGGTGTTGATCACGCTCAGTTTCCAGTAGCCGACGGAAAGTACGGCGGTGACGGCCAGTGCGATCAGGCAGGCCATATGACCGGGAATCTTCAGAACACTCAGTGCGATAATCAGCCAGATGATGGGAATCATGGCTAGAATAAATTTTAAGAACAGCATCTTTTTTCCTCCGCTAAGTTGATGGTTGAACAGGTTAGTATTATTTTGGACCACCCAATTATTAATTCCATTATAGAATATTTTTGATAATTTGCAACAATATGAGATATTTTCAGCATATTCTCTGTTTTTCTGGAATTAATTTATATGATTTTATAAAATTGGGTCACCCATTTATTCTTTACTTTTCCATAAAATGCTGTTTTTTCTTCATTTTCCCCATTGATTATGCATATATTTATGCAATATCTTCTATTTCCCCCCACTATGACATTTATTTGTCGCACTATTTACCAAATCGGAAAGAGCTTTTTTATACATAATGTCAGACATCTCTTTCCATCCCGGCAGGAAAACCCGTAAAACCAAAGCTTTATTCAAGAAATGCATGGCGGGCTGTCGACAGTCAGTTTTCACATTAATTGTTACAAATACATACAATCCCCTCCTAAGGGCATTCATTCATGGAAGCCCGGGAAATCTCCGCAAAAGAAAAAAACGGATACAGAAATCTGTATCCGTCATCATCTGTCTTTATCTTGTTTTTGCGTCTGTCAGGGATCGATCGTCCAGGATCCGTCCTCATTCTGTACTCCGGTAAACACGTCGCTCCCGTCCAGACAGACCAGGATGTCCGTGGGGGTCAGATCCTCACCCGTAACGGTGAAATCATAATATTCCCGATCGTACATGGTGACCATCTGCCGGAATGTGTATGTACAGGTCTCACCCAGAAAAGTTTTGGCCAGGGACAGCGCTTCCTTCTGTCCGATCTTATCACTTTCCCCGCCGGTTACGTTCTCCTCAGGTTCAGCCGTCTCCGGCTGAGAGGATTCCTGGATCTCCCCGGCAGGAAGGGGACTCTCTTCCTTCACCTCTTCTTCAGCTTCTGTATCCCGTTCCGTGATCTCCTCCAGGCCGGCGATGGCATAGGAGAAGGATCCCTTCCCTTTTTTATCTTCCCGGTGAACAACCGGAACCCGAAACTCGGCAAGCACATCCCCGGTCTCAAGGTCCATCAGCTGCGTAAAAAACAAATATCCCGAAGAATCCGGCTGGCAGCGGGTGATCATCATGCCCAGATCCCCGATATTCCCGTTGAGGAGACCATACTGCCCGGAGACCTCATCATAGCGGACATAGGGGACATCATCCCCTGCATCCGGGATCCTCATCTTCCCCTCCCCGTATCTGCTGTACAGGACAGAGGCAAATTCCCGGATATCTTCCTCAGGATAAAAACTGT
>CAJGDH010000312.1 GCA_904502145.1 uncultured Eubacterium sp. | reverse complement strand
TGCCGTGGGGCAGTCCGCCAGTCAGGCGCTGACCGTCGCCCAGGATAAATACGGCATTACCGACGGGGGAAGTCCAGCGGCCAGACTGTATCTCTATGAGACATCGGACACCTACCTGATCCGCGGCATCATGAACGGCGGATTCGACGGATCCGACAATCAGCCCTCCCTGGCCAGATGGACCACCAGAGGGGACGTGAGGGCGGTTTCCTCCCTCGGCGGAATCACTCCCGTAAGCCTTAACGGAATGGCCTTTATCTCCACGGGAATAGGTTCTGATGAGGGAGAGATGACCAGCAGCCTGTCCCAGACCGTGAAGATCCCGGGAAGCGTCTCCAGGATCACCTTCACCTATGACATGATCTCCGAGGAGCCCATGGAATATGTAGGGTCGGAATACAATGACGATCTTACCCTCCGGATCTGCGACACCGACGGTACTGTCCTGGAAAATGTACAGCTGGAATCCATCAATTCCTCCATCTGGTATTCTCTGGAAGGAATCAATCTCCCGGGAGGAGATACCACCATCTACCATACCCGCTGGAAGGAAGACAACATCGATGTGTCCGCATATCACGGGAAAGTGATCTCCTTAAAGTTCATCGTAAATGATGTGGGAGATTCCTCCTATGATTCCGTGGTTCTGCTGGATGACGTGACCATGGAATGACCGGCAAATGTAATGACCCCGATAAGTATTAATGATTCCGATAAATATTCATAAATATACATAAAAAAATATCGTCTCTCCGATTCCGATGAGAGACGATATTTTTTATGCCTGTATCACGTTTTTAAAGGAAGGGGGAGCTGCCGGGCAGCTTCCCTTTTCCGTATATACCCTGTCCATGGGCCTGTCCCAGGCCCCGGGCGGTATCCGGTCCGCTTTCTGGACTTCAAAAGCCACGGCAAAGATGACTGCCCGGCTGCACTTTTCCAGAAAACGGTCATAGTAACCTGCTCCCATACCTGTCCGGTTTCCCTCTTGATCAAAGGCGGTGCAGGGGCAGATGACCAGGTCGATCTCAGCCGGATCGATCTCAACGGACTGTCCGGGATCCGGTTCGGCTATCCCGAAACTGCCGATGGTCCAGCTGCTTTTATCCACAGGTTCCAGGGCAGTCATGGTTACTTTATCCACACACCTGGGATAGACCAGCCGTTTTTCTGCGGCCGAAGGATCATTGATCAGGTCCTCCAGGCTTACTTCCCCGCGGACAGCCCGGTAAACCATAACGGTACGGGCCTTCCTGTATTCCGGCGTAGCCAGGAGAGCCTCCACGATCCGCCGGGAGTATTCCTCCCTCTGCTCAGGAGCCAGGATATCCCTTGCCCTGATGCCGGCAGTACGGATCACTTTTTTCTCTGTTTCAGTTAGAAGTATATTTTTGCGGTACGCCATTTTACTCCGTGACGTGAAGCCTTGCTGTGGCTCTTGTAGTAGATATCGATGGTCCGGCCTCTGACGCCGCTTCCGGTATCTTCCGCCACATAGGTGATCTTACCGATCTTCACTCTGGTCCCCAGCTTGATCCTTCTCCGGTCAACGGCGATGGTATGGTTTGCTCTGGGGTACCTGCCGCTGGCAGTACGGCATCCGGCCCACGGTCCCGCACATCTTCTGCAGTTGCAGTAACCGGTGGTCTTTACACGCATATAATAATAATCTCTGCCTTTGACGACGATGGTATCCTTGATGTCGGTCCCTTTGATCCTTGCGGTGATGATACATTTGCCGCCGGATTTCACTCTGACCACACCCTTGGAATTGACGGTAGCCACCTTCTTATTGGAAGAAGACCATTTGATCTTTTTCTTGCTGACATATTTGACCTTGTAGGCCAGTTTCTTCTTTGTCCCCTTTTTGATGGTGATCTTTTTCTTCTTGATGTTGATCTTGGGGGTGGGTTTCTTTTTCGGTTTTGCAGCTTTCAGCTTGTAGGCCTTCGCCTGGGAAGCCTTTGCCTGAGATACATTATAAGCTGCGGGTTTGGAAGATTCCAAAGATTCCGGTGTTGAAACAGGATCCTCGGCAGGACCGGTCTGGCCCTGGT
>CAJGDH010000311.1 GCA_904502145.1 uncultured Eubacterium sp. | reverse complement strand
GATCGATATGGTCATTTTCCTCCGGGACCCTCTGAACAAGGAGGTCAATGAGCCGGATATCTTCAGTATCCTTCACCTCTGCGACGTTCACAATGTTCCGCTTGCCACCAATCTGGCAACAGCCGAACTCCTGATCCACGCCCTGGAGAGGGGGGATCTTGAGTGGAGAGAGATGTACCGATAGGAGCAGGACCATGATGAAAATACACAGACGATTATGCTGTATCGGCCTGATCCTGGTTCTGTGCCTCTGCAGCGGATGCCGGAGTCTGTCCTTCCAGATGGAGGACAGGTTTGAGGATTACTATGCCGGGAGCCGGGTGAATATCGAGAAATCCGAAGCCGGAATGGCGGAGGACCTGGCGGTACTGTCCCCGGAGGAAGACCGGGCATTTGAACTTTCCACGGGGGATTACGCGGATCTGGTGATCAACGATTCCACCAATTCGGTCATCGCCTCATCCCACTGTTTTGACAAGCTTTACCCGGCCAGCATCACCAAGATCATGACCGCCCTTCTCACCCTGGAGCGTGGGGATCTGAATGATGAGATCACCCTGGAGCACAACACCAACGTGACCGAGGACGGAGCGGTGGTGAGTACCCTGGTTATGGGGGATACAGTGACGGTGGGTGAAGTCTTAAGGACCATGCTGGTAAAATCGGCCAATGACTGTGCGGTCATCCTGGCGGAATACCTTGCGGGGTCCACGGCAAAATTCGCGGATATGATGAACAAGAGGGCCAGGGAGCTGGGAGCCACCCACACCCACTTTGTCAACCCCAACGGTCTTCATGATGATGACCATTACACCACTGCCTACGATCTTTATCTGATCTTTAAGGAAGTTACGAAGAATGATACCTTTGTGGATATCGTTTCCATGAAGGACAATACCATGGTCTACCGGAACAGATATGGTCAGGAAGTCCATGAATATATGCAGAGCACCAATCATTTCCTCCTGAATGAATATCCTGTTCCGGAGGGAGTGGTCATGTTCGGCGGCAAGACGGGTACCACATCCATGGCCAATTCCTGCCTGATCCTGATGACGGAGAACGGGGATGGAGAACGGTTTTTCTCCGTGGTCTTAGGAGCCAGGACCAAGGAGGCCCTGTACCGGTCCATGTCGGACCTGCTGAAAAAAACGGTCAAAAAATAGATGTTGTGATTTTTCGGCAGATAAACTATAATAGAATAAGGATAATAAATGTGAAATTGTTTCAATTGTTTATAATAAGGAGGACAAAGCCATGATAGATATTATTGCTGGACGTAAGGGTAGAGGTAAAACCAAAGTTCTTATCCAGAAAGCGAACGATGATATCAAGGTAACCAACGGAACCATCGTATACCTTGACAAGAACAACAAACATATGTATGAACTGAATAACCAGATCCGGCTGATCGTCGTACCTGAGTTCAACATCATTGATACAGATATGTTTATCGGATTTATCTCCGGCATCATCTCGCAGGACCATGACCTTGACAAGATCTTTCTGGACAGCTTCCTTACCATAGCATTTATCGATGACAACTTCACGGAATGTATCAGACAATTAGACAGATTATCCAAGAAATTTGACGTAGATTTCATCATCAGCGCATCCCTCGACAAGGAAGAACTTCCTGAGGAGTTCCGCCCCCTTGTTTCCGTAGCACTCTGATGATGGCCCAGGCCCAGGGACAGCCGGACTGTCACCGCGGGCTTTGCGGATCTGTGATACAAGATCAATGACACGAATAGGTAAAACACTTTATGTCCCATAGCAATATGGGACATTTTTGTGATTGGACTTTTCGGGAGACCAGCTTTTCATTTCCCCTTCAGACGGAGGTGCCCCATGGAAGATCAGAACCGGCTTTACAGAACATACTCCGACTATCTGAAGGAGAAATACGGGGAGAAAGTCTACAAGCTGCCTGTGAATCTCCCCCTGACCTGCCCCAACCGCATGGAGGGGCCGGGATGCAGCTTCTGCGCCGGTACAGGCACCGGTTTCGAGGCGGAGGATTCAGGTCTGCCGGTGGCGGACCAGCTCCTGAGAGTC
>CAJGDH010000310.1 GCA_904502145.1 uncultured Eubacterium sp. | reverse complement strand
GCTGACCAGAGAGAAGTTCCTGGATTTCCACAGCAGATACTATCATCCCACCAACAGCTACATTTATCTTTACGGTGATGTGGATTTTGCAAAAGAACTCGCTTTTATCGACGAAGAATATCTCAGCCGTTTTGACCGCAGGGAGATTGATTCCCATATTGATGTGCAGGAAGCCTACACGGAACCTGTGGTGCTGAAGGATACCTACTCCGTCTCCGATGAAGGGGAAGAAGAAGGGATCTTCTTAAGCTACAACGTGGCGACAGGTGATAATACCGACAATCTGGAGATGATGGCTTTACAGATCATCGATTATGTACTCTTCTCCATGCCCGGGGCCCCGGTGAAAAAGGCACTGATCGAAAAAGGACTGGGCAAAGATGTCTACAGTACCTTTGAGGGCGGGATACAGCAGCCCATCTTTTCCCTTGTGGTCAAGAATGCACAGGCCGGAAAAGAGGAGGAATTCGTCCGTACACTGGAGGAACTGCTCAAGGAACAGGTTAAGGCAGGCATCAGCCGCAAAGCGGTCTTGTCCACCATCAATACCTTTGAATTCCGCTACAGGGAAGCGGATTTCGGAAGAACACCCAAAGGTCTGATCTACGGACTTAATTTCTTTAATACCTGGCTCTATGATGACAACAGGGCACTGGACCTGGCTGAGTCTCTTCCCGTGCTGGCCGCCCTTAAGGGGAAACTCGCCGAGGGTTATTTTGAAGAGCTCATCAGCAGATGTTTCCTGGCTAACAGGCACAGATCCTACGTCTTCCTCTACCCGGAGGCAGGGAAGAACGACAGGATGGAGAAGGAACTCAAGGAACAGCTGGCCAGAGTGAAGGCCACCCTCAGCAAAAAGCAGCTGAATCTTCTGAAAGAGGATGCCCGGAAGCTTAAGGAATTCCAGGAAACTCCCTCCACACAGGAAGAACTGGAGAAGATCCCGCTCCTGGAGCTTAAGGATATCTCCACGGAGGTCCGCCCCTACCTGAATGAGGAAACAGAGATCTCCGGGGTGACTTCTGTCATACACAGATACGATACAAACGGGATCTATTATTTTGATTTTAATTTTGACATGTCGGAACTGCCGGAAGAGCTGATCCCTTATTCTTCCCTTCTGGTGGACATTTTCCGTTACATTGATACCGAACATTTTGAGTACAATGAGCTGGCATCGGAAGTAGGGCTTAAGACCGGCGGGATCAGTTTCAGTACCGGCGTCCTGCCCCTCTTCTGGAAGAAGGACGGTTTCCGCCCGTACTTCTCCGTCCGCATGAAGTGTCTGGAAGACCAGATAACCGACGGAATGGCCCTCATGGAGGAGATCCTTCTCAACACCCGCCTGGAAGACAGGAAGAGACTGAAGGAGATCCTCTCTGAACTCACCACCAAACTGGAGACCAGGATTCCGGAATCCGGACATCTTTACGCGGCAAGCCGTGTGCTTTCCTACGTGGAGCCCATGTCCTGCTACAAAGAGATCGCTGAAGGAATCTCTTATTTCCATTTCCTGAAAGATCTCGACCGGAATTTTGAGACCAAAGCCGGGGAGATCAGTGCCCGTCTGAAGGATACCATCCACTGTATCTTCCGGCCGGAAAACCTGACGCTGAGTCTCACCGGAGACTTTGATTATCATGACAGGATCGGGATGCCGCTCTCTGGTTTCAACAGCAGGCTTTTCTCTGATCCCTGTGTCAAATCCAGGCCGGTCATCCTTCCGGAGAAGAAGAACGAGGGATTCCGGACCTCCACCAAGGTGCAGTACGTGGCTGCGGCAGGTAAGTTCGAACAGGACGGACAGAATTATACCGGAGTACTCCGCGTCTTAAAGACCATCCTGAGCTATGATTACCTCTGGCTCAATGTCCGTGTCACCGGCGGAGCTTACGGATGTATGTGCAACTTCACCAACACCGGATACGGTTACTTTACTTCCTACCGTGATCCCAATCTGGGTCATACCCTGGAAGTCTATCAGGAAGCTGCGGACTATATCGGCAGCCTGGAGATCGATGACAGGGATATGAGAAAATATATTATCGGTACCATCAGCAG
>CAJGDH010000309.1 GCA_904502145.1 uncultured Eubacterium sp. | reverse complement strand
GCCGCTGACTTTTGTCAATGTAGAGGGCAAACAGGTATCTGTCCCCCTTCTTCACCTTCACCAGCTGCTCGCTGTAAGGAAGCAGAAGGTCTTTCTCCAGACCCCAGTAGAGAAAAGCCCCGATCTTATTGACCTGGACGACATCGAGAAGCTCCACCTGCCCCAGGGTAAGCTTGGGCGTTTTGGTGGTGGCGATCAGGCGGTCCCTGGAATCTTTATAGACAAAAACCTCCACTTCATCTCCCACATCTGCCTCCCGGGGAACCTGCTTTCCCGGCAGGAGCACACAGGTATCTTCCTCATCCCGCTCACGGATGTGGTCACATAGATACACGCCAAAATCGGTCTTATGATCTATATATAACTTCTGTATCTTTCCTAATTCGATCATTTCATCCTCCATTTACTCATATAATTCCACCAGGCACAAGAGGGTTTCATCCTGATTGCGGAAGCGGCATCTGGTCTTCCCTTCCTCCATGATCCTGTCGACAACAACCTCATCATTTTCAAAGGCAGACTGCCGGTAATCAATCTTCAGTCCCCGGGGTCTAAGACCATCGGGAAGGCACTGTTCCGCCCACATGGCATAAAATGTATTGTTGACATGAGAATTACTGTCAAGAAAATGTTTGCGGACCACGATCCTGTCCGCCTCGCACCAGTCCCCCTCTGCGGGAAGCTTGCGTTTTACCCTGCTCCGGCTATCCTCCACATCGCGCACATAGGCATCCGTCATGTCCTGCGGTACCCTGATCGGGAGCATCTTCGCCAGGTCCATCAGAAGCCAGAGAGAATCCGCGGAAGCGATACATTTCCCCTCTGCATCTGTCATCTGAAATCTCCTGTAACCGTAAAATCCTTTCATCTTATAGGGTTCGGTAAGGACGCACAGATCTTCTCCCAGGCAGGGATACCGGTCGATCTTTACATCCCAGGCCAGAAGAAACCATCCTCTGTTTCTTTCCCTTTCTTCCCTGACAGGATAACCCAGTGACTCCGATTGAAAGATACAGCAATCCTGAAAATAATCCAGGATCCTATGAATGTTCACAAAACCTTCCTCATCCGTCTCACTGTATCTGACCCTGACAGGCATCTCATAGATCATATCAATTCATCTCCATCTCTGTCCACGTTTTTCCTTTCTGTCCGTTGCGATGATTCCCGCACTGGCTGCAAAAAGAGCCTCAGACAGAAAGAAAAAAGGGTTCGCAGCCACATCTGTGTCCTGAACCCTCCAAAAAAGCTATTCCTGCCGTTGTGATCCGGAATCAGATCGTTCTGTTCTTACGATCTTTCTCCTCACTTGCGATCATCTTCATGGCTGTCTCTACTGCAGAGGTATCTCCGAAGAAAGCCAGCGTGGTGATATGCGCAGGACAATTCCCCACGATCTCAACCGGATAAACATTACTGGTCTTGAAAACACGGTCGCCGTAGTAAAGTACTCCAGCTACTGAAGTCTGGAATAAACCGATCGCCTCGAAGCTTCTGCCCTTAAGCTCATCACGGGCTTCCGCGTTCATCTTGCGATAGAACATATTCAGTACAAACTTACTGGGATTATATATGATACGTCCTTCTGTCATCGTTCTCTCCTGCCTCTCTTTAAAGAATATATATTCACAGATTTATTCATTAAGATGATAACATACAATACCCTACAAAACAATAGACTTTCTTGTACTCGCAGAATACTTTATCGACTAAAAGAAATTGTGAGAGAAAAAAAAGGCACTTTTTCAAGTGCCTTTAGCAGCGCTACCAGGATTCGAACCTGGAAATACCGGAATCAGAATCCGGGGCCTTACCGTTTGGCGATAGCGCTATAAATATAAAACTGAAAATTAGAAGAAAAACGTGGGCAAGAGGATTCGAACCCCCGACCTTTTGGTCCGTAGCCAAACGCTCTATCCAGCTGAGCTATGCCCACATAAAGGTTTCAGGTATATGCCGGCGATCGGAATCGAACCGATACGGGAGATTAGTCCCGCAGGATTTTAAGTCCTGTGCGTCTGCCAGTTCCGCCACGCCGGCATACATGGGACCTATAGGGCTC
>CAJGDH010000308.1 GCA_904502145.1 uncultured Eubacterium sp. | reverse complement strand
TGTCCGGCGTACTTCCGTAGCTGTCGTAGCTGCTGCCGGTGTCCGATGTGCCGGAAAAAGTATCATTATTATATGATTCACGATCAAATTCGCTCATAACTACACATCCTTTCTGTTCAAAATCTGATACCCTGTGATATATTATCTCTGTTTGTGATATATTATCTCTGTTAAAGATACGGTTTCAACGGGACCGGTTTTCCTTCTTTTTCCCCGATCCGGACTTCATCTTACCAGTAATTTGTGAAAAATATGTGTCTGCTTAATGAAAAAAGATTGTAGAAAAATCACTTGGAATGTATAATCTATTAGGAGACTATCCGCACTGGAGACAGATAATCCTCTGATAGAATCTCATCCTGTTTATCATAACAGAAAACAAAGTTGGAGGCAATTATGATAAAGCAAAATCAGAGAAACTTGAATCGATTACATGTATTACTCGATGCAATAGTGATCTACGGCTCATTTTGCCTAAGCTACGCGATCCGTTTCAAAATAGATTTCCTGAAACCTTTTCTGCCGCCGACCCGCTATTACAGACTTCTGTGGCAGTACCAGAGCATGCTCCTTGTTATTATCCCCGTCTATCTTTTACTTTATGGTCGTTTCGGCCTGTACAAGCCGAAACGTTTCCAGCAGCCTTGGACGGAGATTTCCGCTTTGTTCAAAGCGAATTCCTGCGGGATGCTCTTCGTTTTACTCTATATCTTCTTCCTGAGGATCGAGCATGTACCCAGAAGCCTTCTGCTCATTTTCTATGTGGTCTCCATGTTCCTCTCCTTCCTGGTGAGGATGATGATCCGCAGGGTTCTTCAGAGAGAGAGGGCCCAGGGCCGCAATCTCAAGCACATCATCGTGGTGGGGGAAAGTGCCGCTTCCGAAGCCTATATTGACCGGATCAAGGGTAACCCCCAATGGGGTTATTATGTTCACGGCATCTTCGCGGACAATGTCCCCGAGGGCTTCTCCTATCGGGATGTTCCCTGTATCGGCAAGATCCATCAGCTTCAGGGTTACCTTATCGAGAATTCCCTGGACGAGGTGGCCATCGCCCTGAGCCTGCGGGAATATCACAAGCTGGAAGCCATCGTCAATATCTGTGAGAAGAGCGGGGTCCACACAAAGCTGATCCCCGATTACTATAAGTTTATCCCGACCCATCCGGTAACCGAAGACCTGAACGGGCTTCCTGTGATCAACATCCGTAATGTCCCCCTGACCAATACCGTCAACCGGCTGATCAAGCGACTGATGGACCTGGTAGGTTCCCTGGTCTGTATCGTGCTTTTCTCCCCGATCATGCTGGGAACGGCCATCGCGGTAAAAAGAAATTCACCGGGACCCATCCTCTTCTGCCAGGAGAGGATCGGCCTGCACAACAAACCATTTAAAATGTACAAATTCCGTTCCATGGGTGTTCAGACCGCGGACAAAGAAAAGCAGGGCTGGACCACCGAGAACGATCCCCGGGTAACCTCCGTGGGTAAAGTGATCCGGAAAACAAGCATCGATGAACTTCCCCAGCTCTTCAATGTCCTTAAAGGGGACATGAGCCTGATCGGCCCCCGGCCGGAGCGCCCCCAGTTCGTGGAGAAGTTCAAGGAGGAGATCCCCCGTTACATGATCAAACATCAGGTCCGTCCGGGTATGACCGGCTGGGCTCAGGTGTGCGGTTACCGTGGAGATACATCCATCCGTAAGAGAATCGAACACGATATCTTCTATATTGAAAACTGGACTCTGGGTTTTGATATCAAGATCCTCTTCCTCACTGTTTTCAAAGGCTTCGTCAACAAGAATGCCTACTGATCCTTGTCCGGCCTTATCGCGCAAATCCGGGTAAAGCCACCCTGTATCTTTCCCCCGCAGATGGGGGTATAATGGCAGAAAAGCATATGATTCCCGGATATGCCAAAAGATATGATTGGAGATGAATTCATTATGGAAAGAAATCTTTCCTTCAGAAATACGAATAAGAAAAAAACTCGGTCTGCTTCCTGGAAGCAGGCCGATTCTGTCGATAAACAGGAGCATACGGTCAGAAGACAGGCGGGACCCGATCCTGCCGGCCGGCAGGCCGGCTCAATGAACAGGCAGACCGGC
>CAJGDH010000307.1 GCA_904502145.1 uncultured Eubacterium sp. | reverse complement strand
TTCGTGACCAGTGTAAAGCCCTCCGGCGTGCTTCCGGAGCTTAGCAAGATCAACTGGACATCCTTTATCCTGGGCGCTACCATCATCGGACTTGAGGCAGGCTACGTATTTCTTTACCGAAACGGCTGGAAAGTGAGCAGCGGAGCCCTGACCGCCAATATCTGTCTCGCGGTGGCCCTGCTCTTTATCGGCTGGCTGCTCTACCATGAGACGATCACTCTCCGACAGGTCGTCGGAGTGGCTGTATGCGGACTGGGACTTTTTCTGATCAACAGTTAGGAGGAAATATCATGGCAGGATATCTGATCAAGGACACCACCAGGGAGGAAAGAAAAAAGATCGTTGAGGAATCCCTGGGCAATCTTTCCGGCAGCTGTGACGGCTGTATGGTCGGGATCGTGGAGATGTATCAGGATTATATTGACGGTAAGAAGGAGATCCGCGAGATCAACAGAGAATTCAGCGCAAGATATGCCAAAGGAAACATGGAGAGGGAACACCATGGCTGCGGCATGGGACGATAGAGACGACATCATAAAAGAGGCTATAGCAGAAGATGGAGATCAGAAAAGCAGTGTCCGGTGATATCGACCGGATTGAACGTATATATGACCGTATCCATGATGAAGAGGAGGCAGGAAATGCCGTGATCGGCTGGATCCGGGGAGTCTATCCTGTTCGGAAGACGGCGGAAGATTCCCTGGCTAGGGGAGACCTGTTTGTCATGGAGGAGGACGGAAATGTCCTGGGGACGGCCATCATCAACCAGGTCCAGGTTCCGGCCTATGCCTCCGTAGGATGGAGACATAAGGCGGAAGATCATGAAGTGATGGTCCTCCATACCCTGATCATTGATCCTTTACAGAAAGCAAAAGGATATGGCAAAGCATTTATTGCCTTTTATGAGGACTACGCAAGAGACCATGGATGCCCGGAGCTGCGTATCGATACAAACGCAAAAAATGTCCGGGCCAGAAAAATGTATGCCGGGCTGGGATATGAGGAGATCGATATCATCCCCTGTGTTTTCAACGGGATCCCTGATGTCCGCCTGGTCTGCCTGGAGAAATATCTGGGCTGAATAAAAACGTTTCCGAGGAACAGATCATGAAGAAAAGAAAACGTTTCGGGCTTCCCTCTTTCCTGCTCGTTACAGTGGTGAGCATCCTTTTGATGGTGGCTGCCGTATGGGCCTTACTCCGGATGGCGGAGGGACAGGTGGGAACCCAGATTCTTTCAACTGAACAGGCGGCAGACGGGGTCGGATCTGAAGGGGGAGGGCAGGTCCCTGCTCCTGCAGATTACATGGAATTATTGAAGGGCATTCCTGCCTTTCAGGGAGATCCCTATGTGGAAGTCAACGGCAATAAACCCTTCTTTACCGATGACGATCTGAACACGGAGGTTTTTGAATCCTACAGTGATCTTGATTCCCTGGGAAGGTGTGGTACCTGTGTGGCCAATGTATGTCCGGAGACTATGCCGGATACCTCCAGGGGACCCATCGGTGAGATCCACCCTTCCGGCTGGCAGCTTGCCAACTACCATGATCTGATCGATGGCAATTATCTCTATAACCGCTGCCATCTCATCGCATTTTCCCTGACGGGGGAGAATGCCAATGAAAAAAACCTGATCACAGGGACCAGGTATCTGAATACGATAGGGATGCAGCCTTTTGAACTGATGGTATTGGATTATGTCCGGGCCACCGGCAATCACGTCCTCTACCGGGTGACCCCGGTATTTGAAGGGGACAATCTTCTGGCTTCCGGTGTCTTCATGGAGGCAATGTCGGTGGAAGACAAGGGACAGGCAATCTGCTACAACATCTATGCCTACAATGTCCAGCCCGGGATCCTGATCAATTATAAAACAGGGGACAACAGCCTGGACCTGAATTATGCGGATCCTTCCAAGGAAGAGACCACCGCGGAGAGGGATGATCCCGGTTCCGCCGGAGATAAATCCAATCCGGACTCAGCCGATGCGGCTTCCGATTCCGCCGAAGACGGGTCTGACACGTCGGCTAAGGAGGATTATTATGTCCTCAACACCAACACCCAAAAGTTCCATCTTCCTTCCTGCGACAGTGTGAAGGATATGAAGGA
>CAJGDH010000306.1 GCA_904502145.1 uncultured Eubacterium sp. | reverse complement strand
CCTTCCATATGGGGAACGATTCATCCTTCGCTTTTCCCGGCTTCGCCGCTCCTACTGAAGGAAATACCTCATGATCCTCAGCTAGGGCTTCCTTTCTTCCCTTTCTCCTGAGAGAAGGCCTCCGGAACCCCTCTCTCATTGCAGCATTGGAGTAACTATCCCTGTCATACTCCGCCGCTGCTTTCTCTTCCACGTAGTGCCGGTCGATATATGATTTAAGATCCGGGTAGATCTTCTTTCCCAGACTGGTGGACTCCTGATCGAACACCACCAGATAAACCAGCATTTCATTTTCCGTCAGAAATGCATTGATCTCATCCACAGCAATGCGGAGACCTTCTTCTTTGGGGTACCCGAAGCTTCCCGTGGAGATCAGAGGAAAGGCTATGGTCCTGATGTCATATTTCCTGGCCAGTTTCAGACTCTTACGGTAGCAGGACCGGAGTTTTTCCTCCTCGCCGCTGTCCCCGTCGAAAAAGGGAGGGCTGACAGCGTGGATGATATAGCTGCACTGCAGGTCGAATCCGGGTGTGATGAATACATCCCCTTCCGGGACAAAACCTATATTTTCCTTCCGGAAAGTCAGAAGCTGGTCGAATCCCGCGGCTTCATAGACTGCACGGTCACATCCGGGGCCCACCACCGGCTTCTTATTGGCCGTATTGACGATAGCATCCACCTGCATCTTTGTAATGTCATTTCTTACGATCTTGATCGGCATCCTACTACATCCCTTACCTTTCTGTTTTCCACATATTTCTTCTGTCCGTGCTTACTTATCCACATTTTACCCCAGCTTTATCCCAATGGCAAGGAGGGGGCGGTTCTAAGGTTTTCCCCTGTGATATTTCTGTAACTGTTCACCTGATATTCTGTTTGATTTTTGAAACGATTCCCCCTGTAATCGATTTCAGCATATTCCATAATTATTTTAAAAAATTTTGTGAAATATGCACTATACATTTCTTTTGGCCTTATGGTTTCTGTCTATCCTTCCTTTGTAGATTGTAAAACCTTTACATATTTCCTTATGATAATTCCCGGTGGGCTGATTTCTCACCGGGATTACTTGTCAATAATGCAAAAAGAAAAAAGATTTTCCTGAATATTCTGACAATTTACTCCCGGGAATGCTTGTGCTAATCTTCGGATGATCATTCAAATGGATAAAAAGCCGGATTGGTTTTCCGGTACATTTTGGATGAGGAACAGATCAGGGCAATAGCAGTTTGCCCGCATATTCGAAAGGAGTTAGATAATATGTCAATTAAACTTATAGCAACAGATTTAGATGGAACTTTATTAAACAGTCAGCACCGTCCGCCGGAAGAGTTCTTCGACTGGGTACAGAGACATCCTGAGATCGAAACCGTTATCGCCAGCGGCCGTCAGTATCAGACCCTGGTCAAGATGTTCGGATCCCTGGGAGACCGGATGACCTACTGTGCGGATAACGGAGGTTTTATCTTCCGTGACGGCAGAAAGCTTTACAGCAATCCTATCTGCACCGGAGATCTGGCAGATGCCGTGAAAACTCTGGGAAGTATCCCGAATACCCACCTGGTCTTAAGCGGGGCCAACACCTCTTATATAGAAAGAAGGCCTTCCGAAGACCTGGAGGAGATTCCCATGTACTTCACTTCCCTCACGGAGGTGGACAGCCTTGAGGATGTGGTGGACAAGGATGAGATCGTCAAAGTCTCCATCTATGATCACAACCATGACGCCGCAGGTCTGATCAAGAAACTTCCTGACCTGGGTGACAAGATGCAGTGCGTCCTCTCGGAGCAGTCCTGGATCGATATCCAGAAATCCGATACCAGCAAGGGTACCGCCCTCCGCTTCCTTCAGGATCAGTACGCCATCAAGCCTGAAGAGTGTGTCTGCTTCGGAGACTATCTGAATGATTACACCATGATGAAATCCTGTCATTTCAGCGTGGCTATGGCCAATGCCCATCCTCAGTTGAAGGAAGTGGCCAACTTCGAAACCACAACCAACGATACCCAGGGTGTGGTCAACATGCTTAGCCTGCTGACAGAGTAATAATATACCTACCCATTATTTTTTATCAGGTTTAACGGAAAGGCGGCGGCGCAGTTACTGCGGCGCCGCCTT
>CAJGDH010000305.1 GCA_904502145.1 uncultured Eubacterium sp. | reverse complement strand
TACACCGAGGAGGAACTTACCCGGAAAATTCATAATTATGAGCTGGTGCCCTGTGGCTTTACGGTGGTCCATCTGGATTACCGCCAGGCGGGGATCGGCTCTGCCAGCTGCGGACCTGTCCTGGGGGAGAAATACCGGTTTGATGAAGAATCCTTCACCTTCACTCTGACCATACATTTCTTCTGATCCGGGTTTCCGGTTGATAAGGCAAAAACTTTGACTTCGAAAGCCGGACTCAAGGTTTCAGGACATAAGTTCCGGTCCTGAAGGAAGTGTTCCGGTTCCGGCCGTAAGACCGGCCATAAGTCTGGGCCTTAAAAGCAGGCTTCCGGGTCTGGTTCCGTGTCTGATACCGATCATGATAAGTATCATCGGAGGCATGCTTTTTCGCAGGCTTCAGCACTTTCAGGATGACCGAGAAGATGATCTTGATGACCGCGAAGATGACGAAGAGATACATGAATCCGGTGAGGCCGGAGACGATATCGTCAAAATCCATGACTCCTGTTCCCGTGTAGCCCTGGCCGATCTCGATGGCGAAGGCCATCACCACCATAAGGGTGAACACATAAAGCCAGGCCACCACCAGGATGTGCCTTTTGGCCAGGAGGGCGAAGAGGGGATAGACCACTAAAAGAAGGGCCATGCCCACGATGCCGATCACCCAGAAATGCAGCTGTT
Organism: uncultured Eubacterium sp.; assembly: GCA_904502145.1. Classification (GTDB taxonomy): domain Bacteria; phylum Bacillota; class Clostridia; order Lachnospirales; family Lachnospiraceae; genus Anaerobutyricum. Next base: position 1,442 of record CAJGDH010000305.1, on the reverse strand, counting down.
TATCGGTTAAAGTTCCTTCATAGCCATTGTTCCAGCTGAGGATCTTTGAATGAATATCTGAGATCTTATAAATGACGGAATAGATTGCTTCATGCATTGTTCCTTACTCCTTTATCTGTTTTGTTCTGTGTGCAAATGTACCACCAGGGACAAAAAGGAACAATAAAGACAGTTTACGGATTTTTTCGGTGGTGGAATCCCGCCCTGATTCGTGTTATACTCGTTAAGAAGGTTCCCGGTATCTCCCGTATCCATACAAGGAAGGATACCGGAAAGATGAAGTAAGAGAAAAGATAGCCGGATCAGCCGGATCGGAGTATTGTGAGGAAAGAGTAACCGAAGTTACCGGATATCATAGAGAGCAGGAGGTAGTATCGTGAAGAAATGGAAGATCACCGGAGGAATCATCGCGGCAATAGTTGTACTCCTTACCGCGGCATATTTTGCCGGACGTTACTATTTTATGGAACATTATTATCCCAAAACCACCCTCAACGGGGTGGACGTGGGCTTCCAGACCAAGAAGGACGCTCTTGACCTGGTGAGGAAGGAACTGCGCAAATACTCCCTGGCCATCAAATCTCCGGAGAGGAACATGCTCATCTCCGCCAGCAGCTGCGGACTGGAGTATACCGGGGTAGAAGAGGTCAAAGACCTCCTGGATGCCCAGGATGAACGATACTGGTTCCGGGTCATTTTCCAGCACCATGACCATGAGGCCATGGGGGTCAAGATCGATGAGGCCAAGCTGGAAGAAGCCATCAAGAACCTCTACTGCATGAATCCGGACAATCCCCAGGCCCCCGTGGACGCCAAGATCGTCCTGGATGAGGCCAAGAAGGAATATGTGATCGTGGATGAGATCATCGGCAATACCATCGATACCGAGATCTTCAACAAAGCGGTGAAGGAAGCGGTCCTGGCCGGGCAGGCGGAGATCGACCTGTCCACCAATGCCTACTATGTCCAGCCCAAATACAAGGCAGCGGACGAGGTCATCCAGAAGGCCAAAAAGACACTGGACACCTATATGGGCACGGTGATCAACTACGAGGACAGCGGCTGCAAATATACCCTGGACCGGACAGACATCAGTTCCTTTATCCACCTGAGCAAGGATTTCAAGATCACTCTGGATAAAGATATCATGAAGCAATATATTGTGGACAAGATCTCCCCGGAATTCAATACGGTGGGGATGACCCGTACATTTAAGTCTCCCGGCAGCGGCTATTTTACCATCTCCGGAGGCTTCTACGGATGGCAGGTGGGGCTGCTGGATGAGAGGCAGGCCATGATGGACGATATCAAGGCCGGCAAGACCGTCACCCGTGAGCCCAAATACCTGCAGGATGCCGCCCGGAAAGACCGGACGGACGATGTGGGCGACAGCTACATCGACGCGAGTATCTCCGACCAGCATCTTTGGGTTGTGGAGAAGG
>CAJGDH010000304.1 GCA_904502145.1 uncultured Eubacterium sp. | reverse complement strand
GAAAGTCATTGCAGTACTGAAATTCTGCCTGATTTCCCTGGGGGTAATGATCGGGATGGCCATTAAGCCGAAGGCGAAAAAACCTGTTCTGATCATCGCTCTGTGTGTTTTTATCATCACCTATATCCCTCTGATGGCTAAATTCTTCAGAGTTCTGACTTCGGAGGAATAGACCGGGATACGGCAGACAAGGAATAAACAAATGCTGAAAACAGAAAGACTGATCCTGCGTCGCTGGGAAGACAGTGACGCAGGAGATTTATTTGAATATGCCAAAGATCCGGATGTGGGTCCCATCGCCGGATGGCCCGCCCATACCAGCGTGGAGGAAAGCCTTGACGTCATCAGAAATGTATTAAGCGCAAAGGAGGCTTATGCCATCTGCCGGAAGACGGACGGAAAAGCCATCGGCGCCATCGAGCTGAAACTGAAGGGGCATACCGATCTGACGGAACGTGACGACGAATGTGAACTGGGTTATTGGATCGGAAAGCCCTTCTGGGGTCAGGGCATGATGCCGGAAGCCGCCCGGGAAATACTTCGGTACGCTTTCGAGGATCTGGGAATGACCAGGGTCTGGTGCGCCTATTATGACGGCAATACCAAGTCTAAAAGAGTCCAGGAAAAATGTGGATTCCGTTATCAGTGGACCACTCCCGACGTGGATGTCCCCCTGATGCATGAAAAACGGATCGGGCATGTGAACTGCCTGACCCGCGACCAGTGGCTTCAGGATAAAAAGGGCTCGGAGGAGTCTGAAGATTCAGTGGATTTTCGGGTGCTGACCTACGGAGACCCGGAAGCTGACCTTCTGCTGATCCAGATGGTGGATGACCATGATCTGGAAGTGATTGAAAGCGAAGTCGCTTTCATCCGGGAATTGTCCGGCGGCAGGAACTTCTGCCTGAAGGCAGTCAAAGTAAAGGACTGGAATAAGGATCTGTCCCCCTGGCCGGCACCTGCAGTATTCGGCAAGGAAGATTTCGGCGACGGGGCAGAGAAAACTTTGAGATATGTTCTGGATAAGGTATGTCCTTTTTTGGGCGAGGGGCAATCATCCGGGATAAAGAAGATCTTCATCGGAGGATATTCCCTGGCCGGGTTGTTTGCTTTATGGGCAGGCACGCAGACAGACCGCTTTGACGGGATTGCTGCAGCTTCACCCTCTGTCTGGTTTCCAGGTTTCGTCAAGTATTTAGAGGACAATGAGATTCAGACAGATACGGTTTATCTGAGCCTGGGCGACCGTGAAGAACGGACGAAGAATCCGGTCATGGCTCAGGTAGGAGACGCAATCCGCAGAATACATGCCCTTCTCACCGAAACCGGGAAAGACTGTACTCTGGAATGGAACAAAGGGAATCATTTTAAGGAACCGGACCTGCGGACAGCCAAGGGCTTTGCCTGTCTGATTAACGGGACAGATGATTCAGTATAATTGGAGGCATCAAGATGAGCAGACTGAAAAAACTGAGAAAATATGTAGATAAAGAAATCAACAAGATGGAAGACGTCAAGAAGCGCACCGGAGCCATCAATCATCTCTACGGGGTATCCCTGGCCGCGACCATGATCGCCAAAAAGAGAGGCTTCGATCCGGAAATTGCCGCCATGGCAGCCATGCTCCATGACATGCATGCCTACAAATCAGGCTCCTATGAAGATCATGCCCATAAAGGGGCGGAACTTGCCCGGAAGATTCTTGACGAACTGGAGCTGACCAGTGAGGCGGAAACCGATCAGATCTGTTCCATGATCTACCATCACGACGATAAATTATCCATTGACGGACCTATGGATGAAGTACTGAAAGACGCAGATGTCATCCATCATACCCTGAACGATCCCACAAAGGAGATCAAGGAGAAAGAACAGAAGCGCTTCCATGATCTGTGTGAAGAATTCGGGATGGCGGAGTAAGGTTCGGACAGGATGAAATAACACAGGAGACCAGCATGATCTACCAGGAGGAAATCAACGGAATTCCGGTAAAGGCATATTTTTCAGAGGAGAGTATAGAGGATATTTTTCTCCCTTTACTCAGGCATCTTACTGAGCTGCAGCGACAAAAGGGCAGACGGATCATCGTACTCCTTGCGGCTCCGCCGGGGGCAGGTAAAAGTACTTTAG
>CAJGDH010000303.1 GCA_904502145.1 uncultured Eubacterium sp. | reverse complement strand
GATGTGTTCAAGGGTAATGTGTTCGATCGAAATTTTGTTTAATGCCATATGGTTCATGAAACGTACCTCCCTGTGATATTTCTGGTTGAATATATGATAGCATTTTTCATTTTTTTTGTATAGGGTTCTTTTATCACCTTTTAGGAAAAAAATTAGTCATGAAACAGCTTGAAGACCGGGTATTTCGTTACCGGTGCTAAGGAGGGCTAAGATGGAGTATCTTGATATCCGTGATCCGGACGGAAAAATAACCGGAGTAGTGAAGGAAAGGGAGCTGGTCCACCGGGACGGGGACCTGCACGGGACAGTCCACATCTTTGTCCTGAGAGAACGGGACGGGATAACGGAAGTCCTGCTCCAGAAAAGGAGTATGAACAAGGATTCATTTCCCGGGAGGTATGACATTTCCGCTGCCGGCCATCTCAGCGCCGGACAGGATTTCGGAGAAGCGGCCTTAAGAGAGCTGGAGGAGGAGATCGGGATCCGGGCACGGGAGGAAGACCTTCACTTTATCGATTACCTGGAATTGTATGACGAGGAGTTTTTCCACGGGAAACCTTTCCGCAACCATGAGCTTCTGGCCATCTACCTTTACCGGAAGGAGGTAAAGATCGAGGATCTGACCCTCCAGGCCGACGAGGTGGATTCGGTCCGCTGGATGCCTTTTTCTGTCTGCAGGGAGATGGCAGCCAGGAAGGATCCGGGGTATTGTCTCTTCCTGAAGGAGCTCGATCTGGTGGCATCCTATCTGTGACCAGGTTCTGTAACAGATCAGACATAAAGCAAAAAAGCTGCCTTTCCGGCAGCTTTTTGTGTTTTATATCAGTGTATTTATTCTTTTTAGAAGATGATCTCATCCAGGGCATCCAAAGATGCGGCATGCTCGAATACTTCTTCCTGTGTCAGAGTCATGCTCTCGGCGATGATCCTGAGCATCTCCATGAAATGGGGATCCATCTGGTCCAGCGTCGGATACTTGAGGAAGAGATGAAGCAATTTCTTGATCCAGTCCATACCCCGGTATTTAAAGATCTGGTTGGTCAGGATCTCCTCCACCTGGTAGGGAAGGATCTGGAGCCAGATGCTGATGCGGGATAAAAGATGCATGGTAAAATAGATCTGGCGGGCATTCCCGTACTCTTCTGCATGGCAGTAATGCTCTGCATAATAGAGCATGTTTTTGAGGGTTTCATCCTCCATGATCTTGATCTTCTTCGGTGTGGGATCGAACTTGAGGCGCACACCGTGGCGATGCTTAAGGTATGCACCGTATCCGCGCCGCTCGGCATGGTATTCCGACCAGTTCTGGAAGAGGACCGTCTGCTGGCTGGCGAAGAGTTCACGGTAGGATGACAGGTTATGGATCCGGGCATAGTCCTTATAATCCACATAGTGGGTAAGCTCGTGGAAGACCAGACGGTATAATTCCGCCTCGCCGACCCTGCGCAGATAAGGCTCCTTGAAGATGAGGGTGAAAGGTTCATCCATGGTCTTGGGATACTTCATGCAGGCGGCCACATGATTCCAGTTCGCTTTTGCCGCAGCCTCATTCAGGATCTTCTGATCCGTCTCGGTAAAGCCGTACTTCTTCTGACAGTTATACATGTCATCCGTGATGATGATCTGGATGTCATCACCCTTGATCTTGAAGTAGTTCATATATGAAGTTTTGATCTTCTGAATCTGTTTGTTTATCATAACTTCTTCTCCGGAATGATCCGACACTACAGCTATTCTAATTTACCATCTCTATCGTACCACAATTTTCCCTTCCAGTCAAAATGCCTTTCCTATCAATTTTTGTAAAAATAGAACCATTATCTTGCATCTGAGTCTGAAGGATGCGGTTAATCCAGGACAAAATATTGCCCTGCATTCTGCCTTACGGATTTTTTCAGTCGGTTGCTCCGGGCAGCGGCGTAAATGAAATCCTCCACCGCCAGGTCCTTGCGGGAAACCAGTGCCGCGTAGGAGAAGGCCATCTCCAGGATGGAGAGAGGCAGCTCCGGCCAGTGGGTCTTCAGATCCTCCGGCTGTCTGTCCGGAGAGCAGATGTCCAGAAGGGAGGAGAGAAGAAGCCGTGTCTCTTCGGGATCAAAAGGATTATTCACCCTGGTCTGGGCTGAGAGGGCCGGTATGGTTCCCTCCAGGATCTTAAGGCAGAGCTC
>CAJGDH010000302.1 GCA_904502145.1 uncultured Eubacterium sp. | reverse complement strand
GCCCGGGTACGTCAGGTAAACACCATGAAGAGGAAGCAGTTCCTCAAAGGGGTCAACCAGATCGCCCAGGAGGGTGCCATCCAGATCTTCCAGGAATACAATACCGGTATGGAAGAGATCATCGTCGGCGTGGTGGGTGTGCTCCAGTTCGATGTGCTGAAGTACCGTCTCAAGAATGAGTACAATGTGGACATCATCCTGGAGAACCTTCCATATGAACACATCCGCTGGATCGAAAATGAGGATATCGACCTTGGAAAGATCAGCGGCACCTCGGATATGAAGAAGATCAAAGACCTGAAGGGAAGACCCCTTCTCCTCTTTATCAACAGCTGGTCTGTGGGGATGACCCTGGACCGCAACGAGGGACTGATCCTCTCCGAGTTCGGGAGAGATTAAACATATGCCGGGCTGTTCCTTCTGTTCCCCGCTTTATATGTGCGGGAAAGAGGGGGAAGAGTCCGGCTGTTTTGTACAGCAGAGATACAAACATATGTTTGTGAAATATATGGACATTTCATTCCATTCATGCTACAATGTCCATCAACGAACTACAGTATTCTATGAAATAAGAAGGAGGCGGAATCCATGCAGGAAGAAAGCATTTTCAAATTACATTCTCCCTTTGCTCCCACGGGAGACCAGCCCCAGGCCATCGATGCCCTGGCGGAAGGATTTCTGGAAGGGAACCAGTTTGAGACCCTGCTTGGTGTGACCGGGTCCGGCAAGACATTTACCATGGCCAACGTGATCGCCCGCCTCAACAAACCGACCCTGATCCTGGCCCACAACAAGACTCTGGCCGCTCAGCTTTACAGCGAGATGAAGGAATTCTTCCCGGAGAATGCGGTGGAGTATTTCGTCTCCTATTACGATTACTATCAGCCGGAGGCCTATGTTCCCTCCACGGATACCTATATTGAGAAGGATTCCTCCATCAATGATGAGATCGACAAACTGCGCCACAGTGCTACCGCGGCCCTCATCGAGCGCAGGGATGTGATCGTGGTGTCATCGGTCTCCTGTATCTACGGGATCGGCAGCAAAGATGACTACGAAAATATGATGATCTCCCTCCGTCCCGGTATGGAGATGGAGCGTGACGACTTGATCCACCGTCTGATCGATATCCAGTACAACAGAAATGAACTGGATTTCAAGAGGGGAACCTTCCGCGTCAGGGGGGATGTGGTGGAAATCGTCCCGGTTTCCACCTTTGAGGATGCCGTGAGGATCGAATTCTTCGGGGAGGAGATCGACCGGATCCTTCAGGTGGACCTTCTCACCGGCGAGATCAAGGCAGAACTGAATTTTGCCGCCATCTTCCCCGCCTCCCACTATGTGGTTCCGGAGGAGCAGATCGAGCGGGCGGTGAAGACCATCCGGGCTGAACTGGCGGAGAGAGTGGCTTGGTTTAAGGAGAATGATAAGCTTCTGGAGGCACAGAGGATCTCCGAGAGGACGAATTTTGACGTGGAGATGCTGAAGGAGACAGGATTCTGCTCTGGCATAGAGAATTATTCCCGCCACCTTACCGGCCTTGCCCCCGGAGTTCCCCCCTATACCCTCATCGATTTCTTCGGGGATGATTTCCTGATGATCATTGATGAGTCCCACATCACCGTATCCCAGGTGAGGGGTATGTACGCCGGGGACAGGTCCAGGAAGCAGACCCTGGTGGATTACGGTTTCCGCCTGCCCTCCGCCCTGGACAACCGGCCCCTGAATTTCAGTGAATTCGAGGACCGCATCGACCAGATGCTCTTTGTCTCCGCCACCCCCAATGTCTATGAGAAAGAGCATGAGATGCTCCGGGCAGAGCAGATCCTCCGGCCCACCGGCCTTCTGGATCCTGAGGTGGAAGTGCGCCCGGTGAAGGGGCAGATCGATGACCTCCTGGGGGAGATCCGCAAGGAGACAGCGAAGGGCAACAAGATCCTGGTCACTACTTTGACCAAGCGTATGGCGGAGGACCTTACCGCCTACTTAAAAGAGATGGATGTGAAGGTCAAGTACCTTCATTCAGATATCGATACTTTGGAGAGACTGCAGATCGTCCGGGACCTCCGGCTGGGACAGTTTGATGTCCTGGTGGGAATCAACCTTCTGAGGGAGGGACTGGATATCCCGGAGGTGGCCCTGATCGCCATCCTGGATGCGGACAAGGAAGGATTTCT
>CAJGDH010000301.1 GCA_904502145.1 uncultured Eubacterium sp. | reverse complement strand
GGGTTAAGGAGATCGTGACCAAGTATGACGTGGACGGGATCCACATGGATGATTATTTCTATCCTTCCTTCTCCAGCGGGAACTATGCCTCAGCATTTGATGCCAAAGAATACAAGGCTTCCCAGGATAAAAAGAAGGGCATGAGGATTGAAGATTACCGGAGGAAACAGGTTAACCTCCTGGTATCCGGTATCCATTCTGCCGTCAAGGCCATCGATAAAAACGTGACCTTCGGCATCAGTCCGGCAGGAGAGATCGACAACCTGACCTCAAAGTATTCCTACTATGTGGATATCAGCAAATGGACCAGATCCACAAAGTACGTAGATTATATCGCTCCGCAGATCTACTGGGGCTTCCATCATCGCACGGCCAAATACAACAAGGTCCTGCTTCGCTGGAAGAGCATCACGGACCAGTCCAGAGTAAAACTCTACGTCGGACTTCCGGCCTACAAGATGGGATATCCTTCTTCCGGTACCACCTCCAAGGAGAAAGCGGAACTGAAGTCAGCCGGGACCCTGTCCAAGATGATCACCTACGGCAGGAAGAAGAAAGTCAACGGGTTTATTGTATTTGATTATTCAGATGTGGTGAGGAGCTCCGCCAAGAAATATATATCTTCCATGGCGACAACACTGAAAAAGTGATCCTTCGTCCCAGAAACCTGATCAGGCAAAACCTGCAAATGTAAAAAAAAACGGGAGCAGACCTCCTACTCAGGGTCTGCTCCCGTTCTTCTGTTTTCTCTCTTCAATATTCTATACTCTTCTGATTCTTCTCAGCCTTTTTGCTCTTCCCTGTCGAACTCTTTCCTGCCTGTCCGGCATGATTTCATCTCCGGATCACCCGGAAATCATGGTCGGAGAAATAGGAATCCTCCAGGCCTTCCGTCACCAGGACAGTCCCGTCCTCATCCACGAATATCACATCAAAGAGATCTGCATTCTCCCTCCAGTAGTCGGCAGCCTTCTCCGGACCCATGATGAACAGGCTGGTGGACAAAGCGTCTGCCATGGTGCCGTCCTCCGCGATGATAGTGACGGATTTCAGTCCGGAATCCGCAGGATAGCCGGAAGAAAGATCGATGATGTGGATATAGGTTTTTCCGTCCTGCTCAAAATATCTCTGGTATCCCCCGGAGGTGATGGCCGCCTTATCCCTCATACGGACCCCGCCGACATAGGCTTCATTATCCGAGGGATCGGCGATCCCGATACTCCAGTCGGAGCCGTCCGGTTTGTCTCCCAGGGTCCGTACATTTCCTCCCAGATTGATGAGGGCATGCTCCACCCCGTGCTCCCGCAGGATATCCATGACCAGATCGGAGGTATAGCCCTTGGCGATCCCTCCCAGATCGATCTCCATCTCCGGATCCTCCAGGGTAACCTGATTCCCCTGGTCCTCACACAGGATCTTATCCCCGTGGACGTGGGTCAGGAGGGACTTAAGTTCCTCCCCGGAAGGCACCCGGTAATTCCCGTCGGTAAATCCCCAGGCCCGCATGATGGGATAAACAGAAATGTCGAACACCCCTCCGGTATCGGCATAGTATTCCCCGGCCCGGCGGATCAGTTCATAGGTTTCATCGGAGACGGCGAGTTTCTTGTCCCTGTTCAGGACGGATATCTCACTGTCCGGGTTCCCTGTGGACAGAAGATCGTCAAGCTGATGGATCTTCTTCTCCGCTTCATCCAAAGCCTCGGCGGCCTGGCTGCCGTAAGCCGTCATGGTCATATAGGTGTCCATGGCAAAGAATTCGGCTGTGACCGGTTCCGTCTCCGTCCTTTTTCCGCAGCCCCAGAGCATCAGGGCCAGACAGAGTAACCCTGTACAGATAAACCACTTTCTTCTTTTATTCATATGGAACAACATCTCTTTCCAGCCTCCCGGTCTAACGGAGATATCTCTCCATCCAGTCCGTCATCCTCTCATAGGCAGCCGGATTGAGGCGGTAGATGGTCCATTTCCCGTGTTTCCGGGACTCCACTATCCCCGCATCCTTCAGGAGGCCCATATGATGGGACAGAGTGGACTGGCCGAAATCCATCTTCTCCAGTAGTTCGCTGGCATTATGTTCTTTTTCCTTCAGATAATCCAGGATACGAAGGCGGTTTTCATCGGACATGGCCTTGAAGATCCTGGCATAGACTACATATTGTTGATTATTCATGATATCCT
>CAJGDH010000300.1 GCA_904502145.1 uncultured Eubacterium sp. | reverse complement strand
GATAAAGGTCCTGCCCGGGGTGGGAATTCCTCTGATCTCAGCTGTGGGCCTGGGTGAAGATTACGAAACCAAGGCTTTTCCGGAGATCCGTCCCGGCCTGGAGATCGTGGCAGCGGGGACCATCGCCTGTGAAGGAGCGGCTGTCCTGGCCATGGAACATGAGGAAGAACTGAAAGAAAGATTCGCCGGTTTTTACGTCGAAGAAGCAAAAAGGCTGTTCGACCATGCCGCCATGCCTGTGGTCCGGGATATCCTCCTGAAGGAGAAGGCCGCAGGAGAAGCGGTGAGGGAAGCAGGGATCTTCGGCGGGCTCTGGAAACTGGCTGCCGCCGGCAGGGTGGGGCTGGATATCGACCTCGCCCGGATACCCATCCGGCAGCATACCGTGGAAGTGTGTGAGTTTTTCAACCTGAATCCCTACATGCTTCTTTCCGGCGGATGTATCCTTCTGGCTGCAGAGAAAGGGGAAGAGATCGTCTCCGCCCTGGCCGAGGAGGATATTGAGGCTGCGGTGATCGGCAGGACCACATCAGGAAATGACCGGATCATCCGCTATGATGAGGAGATACGTTATCTGGAACCACCCGGAACAGATGAGATATATAAGATGATCAAAAACAGTTAAAGATAAATCATGAGCCGAGGAGATAAAGAAAATGCGTAATGAGATACTGAGAATGCTGGAAAACAACAGCAGGATCGACCTGCATGATGTAGCCCTGATGCTGGCTACCGATGAAACAGTGGTACTGAGTGAGATCGAAAAGATGGAGAAGGAAGGGATCATCTGCGGATATCCGACCCTGATCAACTGGGATAAAACGGACCTGGATAAGGTGAGTGCCCTGATCGAGGTGCATGTGACTCCCCAGAGGGGCAGCGGATACGAGAAGCTGGCGGAAAGGATCACCAACTATCCGGAAGTAAAAGCCATCTACCTGATGTCCGGAGCCTATGATTTCGCGGTATTCCTTGAGGGGAAGACCCTGAAGGAAGTATCCATGTTCGTGACCACAAGATTGTCCACTCTGGATGATGTTTCCGGCACGACCACACATTTCATCTTAAAGAAATACAAGGATCACGGAATGATCCTGATCGACAAAAAGCAGAGTGAAAGAATGAAGGTGACACCATGAGAAATCCTTTATCCGATAAAGTGATCAATATGAAACCCTCCGGGATCCGGAAGTTCTTTGATCTGGTGCAGGAGATGCCGGATGCAATCTCTCTCGGCGTGGGTGAACCGGATTTCGATACCCCCTGGCATGTGAGGGAGGAAGGAATCTATTCCCTGGAGAAGGGAAGGACGTTCTATACCTCCAACGCCGGTCTTATGGAGCTGCGTGTCGCCATCACGGATTATCTCAGACGCCGTTTTCAGCTGTCTTATGATCCGAAAACGGAAGTCTGTGTCACGGTGGGCGGAAGCGAGGGTATCGATATCGCCCTCAGGGCCATGCTCAATGCCGGGGACGAGGTGATCGTCCCGGAACCCTGCTACGTCTCCTACCTGCCTTGTGTGGAGCTGGCGGACGGTGTTCCCGTCACCATCGAACTTAAGGAGGAGAATGCCTTTAAGCTGCAGCCGGAAGAACTGGAGGCAGCCATCACGGACAAGACCAAGATCCTTGTCCTGTCCTACCCCAACAATCCCACCGGAGCGGTCATGACCCGGGAAGACCTGGAACCCATCGCCAAACTGGTGGAGAAATATGACCTCTACGTGATTTCAGATGAGATCTACGCTGAACTGACCTACCTGGAGGAACACTGTTCCATCGCCACCCTGCCCGGTATGCGTGACCGTACTGTCGTGATCAACGGCTTCTCCAAAGCATTTGCCATGACGGGATGGAGACTGGGATATGCCGTGGGACCGGAGCTCATCCTGAAACAGATGACCAAGATCCATCAGTTCTGTATTATGGCGGCCCCCACCACCAGCCAGTATGCGGGAGTGGAAGCCCTGAACAACGGGGATGATGATGCCGCCATGATGAGGCAGTCCTATGACCAGCGGAGGAACTATCTTCTGGGAAGATTCAGGGAGATCGGACTCAGCTGTTTTGAACCCCACGGAGCTTTCTATATGTTCCCCTGTATCAAGGAGTTCGGCATGTCTTCGGAGGAATTCGCCGGGGAACTGCTCAAGGCCGAGGAAGTGGCCATCGTTCCCGGGACGGCTT
>CAJGDH010000299.1 GCA_904502145.1 uncultured Eubacterium sp. | reverse complement strand
CTCCTACCCCAATCCGGAGATCTTCGAGGCCCTGAAATCCGGTCTTGAACTGGCTCAGGAAACCGGGGCAGATCTCATGCTGGCTACCGATCCGGATGCGGACCGTGTGGGTATCGCCATGAAGTGTCCCGACGGATCTTACGAACTGGTAAGCGGCAATGAGATGGGTGCCCTCCTGCTGGATTACATTTGTGCAGGACGCATGGAAAAGGGCACCATGCCGAAGAATCCGGTGGCGGTAAAATCCATTGTCTCCACTCCCCTGGCGGATGCCATAGCAGAACACTACGGCGTGGAGATGCGTAACACCCTGACCGGTTTCAAATGGATCGGCGATCAGATCGCAAGGCTGGAGGCTGACGGGGAAGTGGAACGCTTCATCTTCGGTTTCGAGGAGAGCTACGGTTACCTGGCCGGCCCCTATGTCCGTGATAAAGATGCGGTGATCGGCGCTATGCTCATCTGCGAGATGGCCGCATATTACCGCAGCAAAGGCAGCTCCATCAAACAGCGTCTGGAAGAGATCTACACAGAGTACGGACGCTATCTGAACAAGGTGGACAGCTTTGAATTCCCGGGTCTTACCGGAATGGATAAGATGGCCGGCATCATGCAGGATTTCCGTGATAAACCCCCGGTGGATCTGGGCGGAGTGAAGGTGGTTAAAGCCACGGATTACCAGGATACCGCATCCACAGGCCTTCCCGGAGCCAACGTTCTCCGCTATGACCTTGAGGACGGATCCGTAGCCATCGTACGTCCCTCCGGCACTGAGCCCAAGATCAAGACCTATTTCACCACACTGGGCAAAGATCTGGCAGATGCACAGGCGAAAAAAGACGCCCTGGCTGACGCCTTAAAACCGATCTTTTCATAATTCAGCAGAATAATCACCGGCAACAGACATTATGATCACCATGGAAAGAAGCTGCCCCGCCCTCTGCGGGTGCAGACTTCTTTCTTTTTCACACGGATTTTTCCACGTATCAAAAAAAGCTTGCAAAATCCCCATATTCCATGTAAAGTAGTAAAAGTTACGGAAGGATAAATCGGAGGTATGATCCATGAGAAAAGTGGCTAAATTCGGCGGAAGCTCTCTTTGCAGCGCCGATCAGTTTAAGAAAGTAAGTGAGATTATCCACCAGGACAGCAGCAGGCTCTTTGTCATCCCCTCTGCCCCGGGAAAGAGGTTCATGGGGGACACCAAAGTGACGGACATGCTCTTTGAAGCCTATGATCTGGCCATCGAGGGCAGGGACTTCACCCCAATCCTGGACAGGATCAAAGCCCGTTTTAAGGAGATCGTCGACGGGCTGGGCCTGACTAATTTCTACCTTGACGAGCACTTTGAAGATATCTCCGAACGGCTTTCCACCAATCCCCAGAGAGCCTTTACCGCCTCCCGGGGCGAGTACTTAAACGGACTGATCCTGGCCTCCTATCTCGGCTATGAATTTATCGACGCCAAGGAAGTGATCTTTTTCAATGAGGACGGCATGCTCAACCCTTACAAGACCCAGAAGGTACTCAGCAGAAGACTTGATGAGGTCGGCAGGGCAGTCATCCCCGGCTATTACGGTCTGGGGAAGGACGGTGAAGTCCAGACCTTCTCCCGGGGAGGTTCCGACGTGACCGGTTCCATCGTAGCCCAGGCCTGTAAGGCGGATATCTACGAAAACTGGACGGATGTCTCCGGCTTCCTGGTGGCAGATCCCCGCATTATCGATAATCCGGAGCCCATTAAATACATCACTTACCGGGAACTGAGGGAGCTTTCCTATATGGGAGCCTCCGTGCTCCACGAGGATGCCATCTTTCCGGTGCGCCACTGCGGTATTCCCATCAATATCCGCAACACCAACCGTCCGGAGGATGAGGGAACCTGGATTGTGGAGGCCACAGGCCAGAAGCCCGATTATGTGGTGACCGGAATCGCGGGAAAGAAGGGATTTAACGCCATGGTCATCACCAAGTCCATGATGAACTCCGAGATCGGTTTCGGGCGGAAAGTCCTCCAGGCCCTGGAGGATAACCAGCTTTCCTTTGAACATATGCCCTCCGGCATCGACACCATGACGGTGGTCATTCACGCGGACGAATTTTTGGAGAAGGAACAGAAGGTTATCTCTGCCATCCATCGGATGGTCTCCCCCGACAGCATAGAGATCGAGACGGATCTGGCCCTCATCGCTGTGGTG
>CAJGDH010000298.1 GCA_904502145.1 uncultured Eubacterium sp. | reverse complement strand
AGATGATCAAGTACAAATAGCGCAGGGTCTTCCTTGTCGGTCTTTCCCTGAATTTTGCTGCCGCCGGCGGACAGAAGATAGCCTTCCCTGGGAATCTCATAGCGGATGGAATCCTCCCGGACAAAGTCTTTCAGGGCATAACCCTGGTCTTCACTGATACTGTCCATGTTTTCCCGGAGTTTGAGGTCATAGAGGTCCGTATTGCCGGTGTTGGTCACCGTGATGGTATAATCCACATTTTCTCCGGCGGTATATCCTCCCGCAACCTTCTCCTGAACATAACGGCCGGTTTCTTTATTCAGTTTTACTGCCTGACCTTCCTGATTGAGAGTGCGGTCCGCCAGCTTGGCAACGGCCATGGCCGGTTTCATCTTAGGATTGGTCAGAGTTGTCCGATACAGGATTACCGGTTCTTTGATCTCGGAGGAATAATCCAGACTGATCCTGCGGGGTTCAGAACTGACAAGATAGCCTCTGGCACCCTCCGTCTCTTCCACCAGGTACTCTCCCACATACAATTCATGACCTTCCGTGGACTCCGCAATACCTTCACTGTCTGTCACGATGGTATCCACAACGGTTCCTTTTGCGGTCAACAGGGATGAAGCTTTATCGTCCTTCCGGTCGGATGCCCAGGGGGCATAGATATCCTCGGCTGCTTTGATGCGGAAGGTAACACCCGGAAGAAGGGTTCCGTCATCCCCCTTCTTCTCCAGTTCCAGTCTGACTTTCTGCAGGTCGTTCTCAAAGGTATGGGAGGATTCTTTCTTATCCTCTCCCATGGTAAATGTCCAGGGGTCCTGATTCAGCAGGCAGCCGGCAGGTGCTTTGGTCTCCACCACCCGGTAGCGCCCCAGATTATCCATGGTATTCATGAAGCTTTTCGCGTTGTAATAATAAGATTTTCCGTCATCATCCGTTCCCGGTGTAAGGGTCATCAGGGTGAGATATTTCTCTTCTTTCTGTGACCACTCCTGCAGTTCGAATTCCGCTCCGGAGAGAATCTCCTCCGTATCACTGCTCTTCTTATAGACTTTTACGGATTTTTCGGGGTTATCCTTCGGTGCATTCCTGAGGATACGGTCGCTGAGATCCTCATCCTGTTCCTCAAGCCTTTCCGCTAATACGGATTCTTCCTCCAGAAGAATGAGGTCAGTCAGATCCGGGAGCAGGTAATACCATTCTTCATTCACTCTGGGGCTCCAGACCTCCCGGTATTCCTCCGGTACAGAGAGTTCTCTGATATAATATGGTCCCTCGCCGTATTCTTTATTGAAAAAAGTGTCCGTGGAAGGGGCAAAACAGGCGAACCCGTCCTTGTCGGTGACCGCTGTCATCAGCGGTTCCGCCTCCGGGTCACCTCCGGGCTCCCCGCCGTACAAGGCGAAGGTTACCCCCTCCGCCGGAGTATCTGAGGAATCACCGAATTTGCGGAGGACCACACGCATGGACAGGCGGACTCCTGTAGAGGGGCTTGTCAGTGTGGTATTGTTGCCCTGGTTGGAGGCCGCATAAAGCTCGGCACTGTTCCCCACAGCCACTACACCCACATAGCTCTGGCTGCTTCCGATCTTCTCTCCCAGTGTATTGTCTTTCTGGTACCAGTCGGACAGGGACAGGCCATAGCCCGACAGTTCCTCCTCCGTCCTGATCCTGACCGGGAGATGCACATAGTAGGTCCTGCCATAGAAGGAAGCCTGGGCAAGCTCCTCTGCTTTGGCTTCAACTGTGATCCCGGTCCTGTGATCATCCAGGTCAGATACGGTCACGGTAAACTGATCCGTCACATCCGTGAAGGTGTCCTGGGTATCCTGGAGAGACTTCTCCGTATAGACTTTCACTTCATCCTTTTCGATGGAAAATACTGCTTCCAGTGTATCCGTGAAAGTGAATTCCGTGTATTTTGCCAGCTCGATATCTGAGGGAAGGGCGGCCGACCCTGTCAGGACGAAGGTGCACTTCTGGTCCCTGCCCGGCAGACTTATCTCCCTGAGTCCCGTGGTGGAACCTGCAGGATCGGCATCTCCCTTATAGATCCGTTTATCCACTTCCGGCGGGAGGGTGATCAGTCCGACGTCAGTATAAACGCCCAGAAATCCCGTACTGTTGCTCCAATAATAGGAGATGGCCTCATCCTGGCTGCTGTCCGCCGGAATGCCGTAGCCGGAGGCTTCCCGATAGGCGGCAGTCCCGCCGGTGTCGTTATGATCACATT
>CAJGDH010000297.1 GCA_904502145.1 uncultured Eubacterium sp. | reverse complement strand
GATGCTTGTAGATCTCGATCATGCGCAGGCCCTGGTCGTAAAACTCGTTGACGATGGCCTTGATGCTGGTGGATTTGCCCGTTCCGGCATCACCGTAGAGAAGACAGTTGTTGCAGGGTTTTCCCCGGACAAAGGCCTCCGTATTCTCGATCAGCTTCTCCTTCTGGATCTCATATCCCACCAGATCGTCAAGGACCACCTTTTCCAGGTTATTGATGGGAGTAAAATGCAGGACCCCGCCCTGGTTGACAAAGCGAAAGGCCTTATTGAGACCGAACATTCCCACACCGTAATCCCGGTAGAACCCTACCACCGCATCGAAGAAGGCGTCCACATCCTCCACTGCCGCCAGTTTATCCGACAGGGTGCGGACCTTCTCGCTGACGTTCCGGTTATACATGCGGTCCTGTTTGGGAATGGACCGGTAATGGAGGAGCGTGGAGAAACAGTCTATGTCCAGGGCTTCCTCCAGAGGCCGGAAATCAAAGTCAAAAAGCCTCATAAAGATGCTGAAATCATTCCGGGCAAAGTGATTGACTGTCCCTTCGTTCTTTCCCACCTTCTCGCTGGTGAGACTGAAGGAGTTCTCATTGGTGATCAGGACAAAAGTCAGGTAATCATGCCAGAGGTTACGGTCAAAACCGTAGGTGGTCCCCAGATCCAGGATTGCCTTCACCTGACGGTAGATCCTGGCCACCAGGTCTTCCCGGCGGTACCGGCAGCTGTCAAATTCTTCATAAATGGCGGATAACTGTCTTAAAATACTATCCTCCCCCAGATTACGGTAGAGGATCAGCCTGGATACTTCATGAAACATCTTTCTCTTCCTTATCTGTCTGATCTGAACCATCCGGTTCACGGGGTAATCTCAGTTTCTATCTGGAGACATCCGGATCCTGGCCGGCGGATTTTCCGCTTCTTGCCACTTCCATCATCTCTTCCTCGTTCATACCCAGGTTGCTGATCTCGGAGGCAAACTGCTTTTTCATGGCCGCAAGCTTGTCATTTACCTGCTCCCTGGCCTTATCCGTATCTTCCGTGTCGAATTCGGTGTAGCCCTTCCATCCTGAAGCTGCGGGTTTCCCCTGGCCTTTCAGGATCGCCTTGCTCTTTTCCGAAAACAGTTCCAGGCCGGGGAAGGCAAATCTGGGCTTGTCATCATCGTGAACCAGGCCCTTCCTCATATCCTCCAGCTTGACCAGGCCCGGGTAGGCATGTTTGGGACGATAATCCGGCATGTTAAACACCTCAAAACAATTCAGGATATCCGTCTGGGACATGTCCCCGGGAATCCCCTTCTTCAGATAGGGGGGGAAATGCTCTTTATAGAATTCGTAGATCACCTGCCTCACTTCCCGTCTGGAAAGCTCTGCCGGAAGTTCCTCGTCATTGACGAAGAAGAAATAACGGTCCACCATGGGCAGGATCCTCTCCTGGGAGGTGATGGATGTGATCTCGGGGACAGAGGCGTAGGATACTTCCAGCCGGCGGTTGGTCTTGTTCCCGTCCTTTGTCTCCGTGATTCCTTCCATCTTATGCCTGTCCATCTCAAAAAACAAACTCTTAAATAATGAAAATTCGAACATAGTTTACCTCTTCCGCTTCATGTACTATCTGTGGGACAGAAAACTCATGAACAACATGGCGATGATGTATATCCATATGATGGCGATGAAAATACCCTTTGGCCCTGCACCGGTCTTTCTCCCGGCGGAGGACATCTTACCCTGGGGCACTCTGGCGGGCCGGTTTCCGTTTCCTCTGATCACCCGGCCATTATCCAGGTGGGTATGGCTGCCTTCCAGGTCCCTGTCACCTTTGACCACCCGGCCGTTATCCAGGTGGGTATGGCTGCCGTCCAGATCCCTGTGGAGAAGGACATCCCTCAGACGGTCCCCGGAATGCTTCTCATCGTACTCCACCTCACGATTTATGATCTCATAACTGTTATCTTCGTAATTATAATTTTTGATCCAGCTGTCATCTTCCTTCCAGGCTCTGGCCGGCCGGTTGTAGAAACAGCATTTGGGGCATACTCCCTCGCGTTTTGCGTAATCGAAGACTGTACCGCATCTTTTACAAACTGCCAAAATATCCACCTCCCATCACATCCTGTGCCTGCCGGATCATTCTCCCGGACTGTTGGATAGCACCTTTCCGGTATTCCAGAGGTAGGCAACCTTCTGTGCTGCGGCCAGCCGGCCCTCCTCCGATTT
>CAJGDH010000296.1 GCA_904502145.1 uncultured Eubacterium sp. | reverse complement strand
GAGCCGGTCACCATGGCCGATATCAAAAACTACCATACGGGTTCCCACTCCCTCTCCAGTGGTCAGGTCCTCCCCAGACCCTACCGCTATGAGGAGGCGCGGAATGTTTTCGCGGAGATGATCGACCGTCTCTGCTGTGATATGTTTGCCAAAAATATCGTGGCCAAAGTCTTTACCTGGTGGGTCTCCTACGACTGGAAGTCCCTGGAGGTATGCCCCTCATATGAGGGTCCGGTCATCCTGGATTTCTACGGGAGGATGCACCCGAAGCATTCCGGCGGGACGGTAAGGCTGAGGGAGAAAACCCACTCCTGCGACCTGATCACCACAGGCCTGCTCCGCCAGTTTGATCTGCGGGCCGATCCCCGGCTCCTTTTCCGGAAGCTGACGGTAAATGCGGTGGATATCGCCGAAGATGACGGAATCTTTCAGCTGGACCTGTTTATGGACTATTCCTCCCTTGAACGGGAACACCGGATCCAGCAGGCCATGATGGAGATAAGAAAAAGATACGGCAGTAATGCCGTCTTCAAAGGGATGAATCTGAAAGAAGGCGCAACCTCCCTGGAGAGGAACCTGCAGATCGGAGGCCATAAGGCAGACCTGTAGGCTGCAGACCGGACCGCCGGAAGATTCATGACCTGCCACAGAAAGGAGCCTTTATGCAGACAAATGATCTTTCCTCATCCCGGCTGTCCCTCTCTTCCTTCCCGGAGGTGGGCTCAATGATCATGCCTGCTGATTTCCCCCACCGGGACATCTTCCTCAAAGGCCGCCCGCAGCATGATCCCCTCTCCCTCTTCCGGATCCGCCACCCGCAGATGCCCTGCTCCAGAAGAGCCAAGATTTTCGCCCCCTTCGACGCCCTGAAGGGCTTCAGCGAAATGATCAGCACCACGGCTGATGAAAGCAGCAGGGAGGATGGGGACAGATAATCGGTGCGCGAACCGGGGCAGCAAACGCAACAGGTCTGACTCCATCGGCTGCTGTTTCCCCTCATAAAAAAACCGGCAGAATTCCATGCACGGACGCATGAAACCTGCCGGTTTGGGATGGGTTATTCTAATTGGCGATCATTCGAAATCTTTCATCCATGTTTCGAACTCTTCGTCCGTACAGCGGACATAATGGGTTCCTTCCACCAGATGATCCGTTCCCTTATGATAGTCGATCCCCGAAGTCCTGTAATCATAGGTCAGGGATACTCTCTGCTTCTCCAGGATCGGGTTGGGTGCCGGGATGGCGGAGAGCAGGCTTCTGGTATAAGGATGTACCGGTTTGCTGAAGATCTCCTCCGTGGTTCCCGTCTCCAGCATATGCCCCAGATGGAGAACGCCGATGCGGTCCGAGATATATTTTACCATGGACAGGTCATGCGCGATAAAGAGGTAGGCGGAATGGGTCTCCTGCTGAATATCCTTCATCAGGTTTACCACCTGGGCCTGGATGGATACATCGAGGGCGGAGATACACTCATCGGCGATGATCAGTTTGGGATCCATGATCAGGGCTCTGGCGATACCGACACGCTGACGCTGTCCTCCGGAGAACTGATGGGGATAGCGGCCGTGATGTTCCGGTGCCAGCCCTACCTTTTTCAGGATACGGCGGATCTTTTCCTGCCTCTCCTCCCTGGTCTTGTACATCTTGTGTATATCCAGTCCTTCCCCGATGATATCCCCCACTGTTTTCCTGGGATTGAGGGAAGCCATGGGATCCTGGAAGATCATCTGCATCTTGATGCGCAGCTCCGATTCCACATTTTTGGACATCTTTCCGCTGATATCCTGGCCGTCGAAGATGATCTTTCCGGCGGTGGGCTTGTAGAGACGGATCACGCTTCTGCCGATGGTGGATTTACCGGAGCCCGATTCTCCCACAAGACCGTAGGTCTCTCCGGGATAGATCTCGAAGCTGACGTCATCCACCGCTCTTACCATAAAGTTCCGGTTGATGGGGAAATACTGTTTAAGTCCTTCCACTTTAAGAAGGGGTTTCTGATCATATTGTGCTGCCATAATCTTCCGCCTCCTTCTTCATTCTTTCGATCCTCTGTACAAGCTCCACGGGCATCTCCACCTCAGGTGCTCTGGGATCCAGCAGCCATGTGGCCGCATAGTGGGTGTCTGTGATCCTGAACATGGGCGGATCCACCTTATCATCAACCACCAGCGCCTGCCGGTTTCTCATGGCAAAGGCATCTCCCGGGGGTTCCCGGAGGAGGTTGGGCGGTGATCCGGGGATCGTG
>CAJGDH010000295.1 GCA_904502145.1 uncultured Eubacterium sp. | reverse complement strand
GGAGGATGTGATCGGAGATATTGCGGCATTTGTGCTGGAATACTGATCAGGAGATGCCGAAAGAAACCGACCAACAAAAAAAGAGCCAGATGGCTCTTTTTTTGTCACAGTGCACCTGGCGGCACACATTTCTTTGTAAATGATAAATCATCAATAGTCATCAAAAGAATAACTGATCTCATCCAGATCACTATGGTAGTATTCCGACCAGCTGTACTGGTTCATATAATCCCCGATGTACTGGTAGCGGGATTTCTGCTTCTTCTCCAGCCAGTCGAAGAGGTCGCATTCGATACGGTCTGCGGCGATGGCCATGCTTCCCCGCTGTTTGAGGATGATATCGGTGAGCTTCAGCTTGGTCAGGGTGTTGTTCAGGTCCTGACGGAGATTTCTCAGGTAGGAGCCCTTCTTCTCCGGATCGCCGTCATCCTCCCAGAGGTTGGCGATGATCTCTCCGTTGGTGGTCTGGGCCCCACGGTTATTGATCAGGATGGCCAGAACCTCCTTGGTCCGGGAATACTTGAAGGCGACGGGGGCGCCGTCCACGAAAAACTCGAAGTTGCCGAAAGTCTGGGCGAAACACCGTTTCGGCCGGTCCTGACCCACAGGGAAGCGAAGACTTGTAAGCTCATTGCAGACTTCCTCATCGGAACACGAATGGAGAAGACATCCGCTGGCCCGGTTGGCCATGGCTTCATAGGCATCGGATTTCCTGCCGGTCATATAGACCAGGTTGATAAAGGGATGAAGATCTTTAAGATACTGGCCCAGGATCATGGCATCGATCTCCAGGAGCCTCATGTCCAGAAACGCCATATCGATCAGACGTGTTCTGGCCATGGCCAGGGCTTCCGGGCTGCTCTTATAGCAGAAGACTTCCGATCCGGGGGAATGCTTGGCGATGACTTCAGCGAGATATTTCCGCTCCTTGGCATCGTTGGTAACCACAAGAATCGTCATAATCCTGCCTCCTGCTCGAATTTGATCACATCCAGTTTCTGATGTTTGCGCTGTTCGGAAGTCATCTTCAATGGGTTGGCCTCACCCACAAGCAGCATGTCGCCGTTGTTGATGGCTGCTTCATGTAAGGGGCCGGCGCAGAGATCAGAGATGACCAGAGCGGCAAAACGGTCGTAGTTGTCGTCGTCGATCACCGGGAAGTGGTGGCGCATCCTGTACCAGTGTCTGGGGTCCAGACCCATCTCACCGGTATAGAGCCTGTCCGCTGTAGCTTCCACCTCATCCGGTCCTGCCGGCTGACCGGGAAGCATATCCATCTCGTCGCAGAAGAGCATGGCATAGATCCTGAGGATCTGATCCCTCACCGTCTCTGCGACCCCGTCTTGGCGCACCTGTCCGGTCTCCGTATCCATAATTGTGTAATAATAATCCTGTGCATCATCATTGGACTCAAAATTAAGAACCGCTTCATAAAATGCACGATTGATATGTTGATTTGCCATGCTAATGCCTCCATCTTGATATAGTTACCTATATTGTAATTTAAATACAGAGCAATGTCCAGTAAAGACTTGACGCGGGAAGATCCACATGAAAATAAATGTTGGATAAATACAGAAAATGCCGTATATTATTAACTATGAATTACATAAAAACATGTTCAACCCCCTTATAGAAGAGGGAATCACAATCGAACCTGATGTAATACGGAGGAAAAATATGAAAAGAACGGATTATAAATTACTGGCGGCACAGGCCAAGTCCCTGGTGGAGGATGTGCCCCATTTTATCGCCAACCTGGCAAATATATCGGCCCTCATCTATGATTCCCTGGATGATCTGAACTGGGCAGGCTTTTACCTGCTGCAGGGAGATAAACTGATTCTGGGACCCTTCCAGGGGAAGGTGGCCTGTGTGGAGATCCCTCTGGGCAAGGGAGTCTGCGGGACTGCGGCAGGGTCCGATACGACCCAGCTGGTTCCGGATGTTCATCTCTTTGAAGGACATATTGCCTGTGACAGCGCTTCCAGGTCCGAGATCGTGGTGCCGATCCATTTCCGGGGAGACCTGGTGGGAGTCCTGGATATCGACAGCCCCAGCAAGGACCGGTTCAGTGAAGAGGACCGGGAAGGTCTGGAGAAGATGGTCTCCCTGCTGGAGGAGATGGAGGTATTCGGAGCATGACAAAGAAAGGCAGCAGACTGTTCGAAAAGAGGATGATCGAGCAGGAATTCATCCTGGAGGCATCTGCCTGCGACCGGATCGCGGACCTGATCATGGACTTCTGCCGGTCGGAGAAGGTGGACGGAAAGGATGCCATCAGAT
>CAJGDH010000294.1 GCA_904502145.1 uncultured Eubacterium sp. | reverse complement strand
GATCGGCAGCAGTATTTTCCCCCTGATCCTGCTAAGCTGATTATCCATCATAGGGGCGAGGAGGTAGACCACGGCGATGCCTCCCAGGCCGAAAACCAGAAGGCCTTCCGCACAGACACGGCCGTTGATATTCAGATAGTAATTATCATAATTCCACCACTGGGTTCCCCCGTGGGTCCGTTCAAGATGAAGGGCTGTGGTATACTCCACTATTCCCGCCAGGACAACGGCGAGAATAAATTCAAGCCAGGGCCACTTTCTGAAACGGTAAAGAAGGAGAAGGATCATGACTCCTCCGGTCCCGTAAATGGGGAGCCAGGGGCCGTGGAGAACACCCCGGTTGACAAATGTTCCGCTGGTGATCAGGTGGAGGCTGACCTCCCATATCCATCCCACAATACAGAACATAAAGAAGATCATAATGAGGGACATCAGGGAATAACACCTCAGAGAGCCGAGATTCTCCAGACTTTTTACCTTCTCATCCTTCTCTATTACAGAGAGCCGTCCGGGATAAACCTTCCCCTCGACCACATCCTGCAGATTAAGGATATTCGCATCTTTTACCGCCTGTTCTCTCCTCTTCTTTTCATTTTCATCATAGAAGGGAACAACACCCACAAGTGACTGGATCAGTCTGAGAACGGGATTGCTCATTGTATATTCAAATCTGGGTTCTCCCTTCAGGGCAACGACATCGGCATAAGCCTCATACAGTGACTCCTTCGATGCATGCTCATACAGATACCGGTCATTTAATAACTCATAACCCTCTTTCTTTTCCTCAATATATCTCTGACGAAGGATGACATAATACTCAGTTAGGGTTGCCGTCGTATAGGAGTTGAGCCAGAACAAACGGACGAGCCCGAGGGTTATCGTATCAAGGATATACCACAGGATAAAACTCATCTCCAAGATGAAGCATTCCCACTTATGCCCCTTCATCATCCTTCTGGATAGGGTGATGGCCTGTTTGGCCTTGATCCGGGGATTTTCCGCAACGATAAAGGAAGTCATCCGATAGGAGAAGAATTTGATCATGCCTCCGATCACGGTAAAGGACCAGAGAACCAGATAAATTGTCCTTACGAGCATCACCCAGGCAACATTCAGCCAGGATTTTGTCCGGATCAGAAATAGAAATTTACGGGCCGGTACCTTTTCATAGGTTCTGGCTTCCAGAAACATACGGGAGTAGATCACCTCAAAGGAATTGGTAACAAGGGCCCAGGCTGCAGCCATAAGCATAAATGACAGAAGAATGAAAATTCCCCCGGCCCATGCCCTGGACTTCAGGATGGACTGGATGGTGACGATGATCATCAGATAAAAGGAGCCGCTTTGCACCTTATTGACGATCAGGGCCAGGACGCCCCTACTTCTTCCGATCTTGATGGCACCGAAGCTCTCCTGCCTTGATTTCTCCTGTTCGGTAAGAGTTTTTTCTGATCGCCTCTGGTATTCGTCCAGGTTATTCTCCACAATGGAGTTCACGACCTCCTCAAAGCCGACCCCTGTCTTCACATCTTCCTTACGGGGACCGGATGATGCTTCCTGGATAGTCTGACTGCTGGTGTCATCCCGGGTGATTTTTAAAAACTCCAGGGAATCCGAGAAATCCGACCCCAGCACAGCGGCGGCCAGACATGCCACCATGAGGATCCAGTAATGGGATTTCACGATTTTCTTTGCGCGTTTTTTTAATTCTTTACGGTTTATCTTCTCCATAATACCTACCTGCCATTTCCGTTATAATCTATCTCAAAGCCGAAGCTGCATAATCTCCTCAGGATATCAGACCTTCCTCATATTCCCGGATCAGGGTACCGACAGCAGCTTTCGCGTTGACCATAAAGGCAAAGTAAGGCTGACCTTCAGCCCGGCCGGCAAATATGTCGGCATAGATCCTTAAGATCCGTTCAAAATCCAGTCCGTCTTTGTGCATACTGAGCACAATATCACGTGTGAGGTGGTAATAGCACTCCATCCTCTCGAAATAATGCTCCGGTTCAATGAGAGTTCCCATGACCCGGTGAGACTGGAGGATCATTTTCACGGGAAGCGGTCTGAGCTTCCGTCCGGAAGCCAGGGCCTGGACATAGCTGGATACAAAGGTAGGCTCCACACTGTACGGATCACTTATATTGATGATTCCTGTGCTCTCGGAGGCGAACAGTATCTGGTTGATCTCATCATAGAAAGATATACAGCACTTTGTATGTCCAGGCGTCTCGACGACCCGGAAAACCATATCCCCCAGATCGATCTTCATCCCCTCGGTCAGTTC
>CAJGDH010000293.1 GCA_904502145.1 uncultured Eubacterium sp. | reverse complement strand
GTGGGCATAGATGGGATAATCGCAGCTTTCCGTGCTGTCCGTCCCGAAATTGATCAGCTCGTGCCCCTTGGATTCCAGGTAGGCGACGATCTCATTTTTCATGTCGACCGATGAATGGTCATTACCGATTGCAAGCTTCATCTGACACACCTCCAGTTTCTTGTATGAGACAGATTCCGTCAGGATCTGTGACTGATTATGAATATCTTTTGGTTTATGTCACCAGTATAACACATCTTTCGGCTGAAATCTTCGGATAAGAAACATTTTTAAACAATTACTCTGTAGTTTCTTCCTCCGGCAGGTCCACTTTTATGCCAAGTTCCTTCAGCTGTTTCTCATCCACCGTTCCGGGGGCATCGGTGAGAAGACAGGAAGCGTCCTTGATCTTCGGAAATGCGATGACGTCGCGGATGTTTTCTTCTCCGGCCATGAGCATCACCAGCCTGTCAAGACCATAGGCCAGTCCGGCGTGGGGCGGTACCCCGTATTTGAACGCTTCCAGAAGGAAGCCGAACTGGGAGTAGGCCTGTTCGGTGGTGAATCCCAGGCATTCAAACATCTTCTCCTGGATATCGTCCTGGTGGATCCTGACACTTCCGCCGCCGATCTCATTTCCGTTTAATACGATATCATATGCCTTTGCACGGACCTTGCCCGGCTCGGTGTCGATGAAGGGCAGGTCTTCCTCCATGGGCATGGTGAAGGGGTGGTGCATGGCGGTGTACCTTCCCTGTTCTTCGGACCATTCCAGAAGGGGGAATTCAGTGATCCAGACAAAGCGGTAATCCCTGGGATCCGTCAGGTCAAGTTCTTTGGCAAAGAAGAGACGGAGTGCCCCCAGAACGTCGCAGACCACCTTGAACTGATCGGCGGCAAATACGATAAGGTCTCCGGCCTGACCGCCCAGACGGCTGATCAGGGCATCCAGCTGTTCTTCACTCATAAATTTGGCAAAGGGGCATTTCAGGGAGCCGTCTGATCTCAGCTGGATGTAGGCCATTCCTTTTGCACCGTAATCCTTCGCGGTCTTCTCCACCTTCTTCATCCGTTTGGAGGACATGTCCCCCAGTCCTTTTGCCACAAGTGCACGTACATATCCGCCGTTTTTCACTGCATCGGAGAATACAGCGAAGCCGCAGTTCTTAACCAGATCGGATACATCCTGGATCTTCATGTCAAAACGGAGATCGGGCTTGTCGGAACCATAGAGGTCCATGGCAGTCTGCCAGGTCATCCGCTCGATGGGCAGGGGGATATCGATATCCAGGCACTTTTTGAAGAGGAATGCCAGGAGGCGTTCGTTGACATCAATGACATCATCCACATCCACGAAGGATAATTCCATATCGATCTGGGTGAATTCCGGCTGTCTGTCCGCCCTTAAGTCCTCATCACGGAAACAGCGGGCAATCTGGAAGTAACGGTCATAGCCCGATACCATCAGAAGCTGTTTGAAGAGCTGGGGTGACTGGGGCAGAGCATAAAAGCTGCCGGGATGGATGCGGCTGGGCACCAGATAATCTCTGGCCCCTTCCGGGGTCCTTTTGGTCAGAACGGGAGTCTCGATCTCCAGGAATTCTTCCCCGGTCAAAAACTGCCTGGTCAGGTTGGCGATCTTGCTCCTCATGATCAGGTTTTTCTGGATGTTGGGCCTGCGCAGGTCCAGGTAACGATATTTGAGCCGGAGCTCGTCCTTGACGGTGATGTCCGCATCGATGGGGAAAGGAGGAGTCAGGGATTCCGAGAGGATGCGCAGGTCTTTGACCTGCATCTCCAGTTCACCGGTGATCAGGGATTCGTTGGTGGCGCCGTTTCTTTTCTCCACGGTGCCTGTCACCGCGATCACGAATTCGGAACGGAGAGTTCCTGCCTTTGCAAACCCTTCCGGGCCGATGGTCTCTTCGTCGAAGTAGAGCTGCATGAGGCCGCTGCGGTCACGCAGGTCAACGAAGATCACGCTTCCGAGATTTCTTCTCTTCTGAACCCAGCCCATCAGGGTTACGGTGCTGCCGAGCGGGGCAGACACTACCTCGGTACAGCGATGTGTTCTTTTTAATCCTTTCATGGATTCTGCCATAATGTCTTATCCTCCTGTATCATCATCCTATTCCCATGTCCTTGAGCATATATCTCAATTCTTCGGACTGGGATACTTGCTGAAATGTCAAAAAAATGTGCATGTCAAAACATTTGATCTCTTCCACCATAATGGTGAGAGCGGTCTCAATATCAAATGCTTCCCGGTAAGGCAGGTTTGCGATCAGGGCCCCGAAGGCGTCGCAGACCCGCAGAATACGGG
>CAJGDH010000292.1 GCA_904502145.1 uncultured Eubacterium sp. | reverse complement strand
TCGCTGTCCAGCATGTCGGACTTGATCTGGTTCCAGAGGTCGCTGCGGCTGCCGCCTTCCGTGATGGTGATACGGTCAAGATTGACCCCTGCGCTGCGGTAGATATCGGTAACTCCGATATAGTCGTAGCCGATGGCTTCCAGGACTGCTCTCCACATGACGGCCTGGTCGGTATCGGTAAAGACATTTAAGAAAGCACCGCTGGCATTGGCAAAATCAGCGGATCCGCCGGTAAGGTAGGGCAGGAAAAGGACGCCTTTGGATCCCGGGGGAACGGATGCGGCTCTTTCCGACAGGATATCGTAGTAATCCCCGTCATCGAGCTTGTCGCAGACGTTGTCCCTGAACCATCTTAAGGACAGGCCGCCGGTCCGGATAAATCCCCAGTAGAAGTAGGTATTCTCCATGGTCCCGCTGTTGAAGATCAGGCCGGATTCCGGTGTGGACAGTTCCGGTTTGATGCCGTCGGTGGAGACACAGAACATGGCGCATGTTCCCGCCACATCCGCTGCCATATTGGGGCCGGTAAGGCCGCAGCCGATCATGGACTGCATGGTATCTCCCGCTCCGCCACAGATCAGGGTATCTTCCGTAAGGCCGGTGTATTCCGCCAGTTCTTTGGTCAGTTTTCCCACCACGTCCCAGGGCTTGATGATCCTGGGCATGTATGCACGGTCGATCCCCAGGATGTCCAGCTGTTCCTGGGACCATTCTTTCTTATAAACGTTATATCCAAGTCCCCATCCGGACATGGTCCCCCAGTCGATGAAGGCATCTTCCGCCTTAAGACCGGCCAGGTTCATGAGGATATAAGGACAGTTGTGGACGAATTTCTTTCCTCTTTCTTTAAAGGCCTCGTTGTTGGCCAGGAACCAGCGGGCAAACATGGCCGGGAACATGATGTTGGGCACAGCATTACCGGTTTCCTTCGCCCAGATATCAAGATTCATGGCAGTGAGTTTTTCCACATCCTCCTGGGTCCTGGAATCCAGGTAATTGATATAGGGAGTGATGGCCTTGCCGTTTTCATCGATACCCACGATACCGCAGATGATCCCGTCACCGAAGACCGCACGGATCTCCGCCGGATCGATCCCCTTCTCTTTTGCCTGAGTCACGCAGGCACGGATGCCTTCCTTCACCCCTTCAAAATAATCATCGGCATTCATCTGGACCCATCCGGAATAGGGATATTCAAACCGTGTGGGAGTGTTGTATTCCGCAATACACTCCATCTCCAGATTGTAGAGAACAACCTTCACGCTGGATGTCCCCGCATCAAATCCGATATAATACTTTCCCATCAGTTTTTCCTCCTTAATCTGAGATATTCCTGGATGACTTTCAGCCTTCCCGGAGCGTTTTCCCTGATCTCATCATGGCCCGGTCAGGCCGGCGTAGGCTGACCGATGTCTCCCATGACGGAAAAATGCCCTAAGATCACAGGTCTTAGGGCATACTATAGGATAAAAGATAAACTTAAACACTCTGAACAATCGATATAAAGAGTTAACATGCCGCACCCGGCCACATGATCTGTCTCATCTATCGAATGTATCCTAACGCTTCTTCCATCCGGACTATACCGTCGGCTCCGGAATCTCACCGGATCATGCCAGAAAGGCTCGCGGGCTCACATCGTAAGCTAGGCTCCGATGTATACCGCCGGTCAGGAATCTCACCTTGCCCTGAAGACTTATTCTACATCCAAAAAGTATTATACTCTTGTCGTAGGAATAATTCAAGGGGCATTTGGTCATACAGGTCTACTCCACGATATCGTGGAACTCCTTGTACTCCTCCAGACGTTTCTTGATCCTGTCGTGAGGATTGAGGATGGAGGAGATGGAGGCATTATGGTTCATGGCATCGATCAGAAGAGCAATGTACTTGGAGACATCACAGCTGATGTACCACTCCTTCTGAAGGAGCTCCGGTTTCTGGTAGGTACAGTTGGTGGTAAGGACTCTGTAGATAAGTCCGTCATTGTAAGCCTTGTCAAATCCCTCCAGCCCCTTGGTAAAGATACCGAAGGTGGTGATGCAGAAAACCCGGTTTGCTTTCCTGCGTTTCAATTCCGACGCCACGTCAAACATGCTCTCCCCGGAGGAAATCATGTCGTCGATGATCAGCACATCCTTGCCCTCCACGGAGGAACCCAGGAACTCATGGGCCACGATGGGGTTGCGGCCTTCCACTACCCTTGAGTAATCACGGCGTTTGTAGAAGGTTCCGATATCCACGCCCAGCACGGTGGCATAGTACATGGCCCGGTTGATGGCTCCCTCATCGGGGCTGATGAC
>CAJGDH010000291.1 GCA_904502145.1 uncultured Eubacterium sp. | reverse complement strand
TATGATCCACAAGTATAAGTTTCTTGCGTTCCTGATCCAGAAGATTACGCCTGGAGATCATGCCGATATAATTATCGTTGGAATCCAGGATGGGGAAGTCCCTCACACGCATCTTGGCCATGGTATTCTGGATGTCCTCCAGGTAATCCGAATCCCTGAATGTCACCAGATCCTTGCTGGTCATAAAATATTTTACCGGCATACTGTGGTTGATCAGTCTGGCAACGGTATATGTATCATATGGTGTGACGATGATACGGCATCCATGCTCCCTGGCCAGCTTACGGATGGTTTTTGATACAGTGGCACCGGTGGCAACAATGATGCACTGGGCCTCCATCTCTATGGCACAGAGCTGGGATTCATAACGATTGCTCAGCAGAACCATATCCAGCGGTTCAATGTATCCTTCCATCATATCCGGATTGGCGGCGGTGATCAGGACATGTCCCTCCTCAAAGTAACCGTCCATATCGCCCACGATCATCTCTCCGTCGATGGTTTCAACGATATTCTTATAGCTGGTCTTCGCCTTGGACAGGATCATGTTGTCATAGATATCCATACTGGAATAGGCGATATCACCTACAGTGATCAGACCTTCAAGTTTTTTATCCTGAAGGATGGGGAGGGTGACGATCTTTGCCCCTCTCATGGCATCCCAGGCTTTCTTGAGGGAGAGGTCCCCTGATATGCCTTCGGTCTTACGGATCTCGATATCCATGACCTGGGGGCGAAAATCTTTGATATATCGAGGGGTTTCCGCCTGAAAATAGTCGACCACAAAAGAAGTTTCCTCATTCATGTGGCCGGCCCGGGCAGGGTAGTACTTAAATCCGTCCCCGTTTCTTCTGCTGATCTCATTCTTCAGATAAGCATAGGAAAGGGCGGAACAGATACTGTCCGTATCCGGATTCTTATGCCCTATGATATAGATTTCTTTTTTGTCCATTAATTATTCCTCCATATTCATTCAGGATTACTCTTAGAAGATGTCTTCCTCATGATTCCTGTTTTCCGCCCGGAAGCATTGTAAACCGCTTTCTTCTTCTGTTCCGGTCATTTTTCAGACAGATCTTCCGGTATTCCGACCGGGAATACCCTTTATATTCGTAGACAGGAATACTCTCGTACATTATATTAACATATTTTTCTGCGGTTTGCCTGTCCTCTTCATCATAAAAACTGATAAATCCGATTTTTTCCTGTATTTTCTCCAAAGTCATACCGTTCTGGATGGAAACCAGGATGGTGTGGACCAGAACAGTGGACCGATAATACGACATATCCATATCCTGGACCAGAAAACTGCCCAGTTCAGACACTCCATTCCACCGGTTGTCTATCCCGAATCCGTTTCTGACATATTCCAGATCACGGTAATCTATTCTTTTATACGGCAGATCCTCATGTTCCCGGACCATCAGCAGAGTCAGCTCGGCAGACTCCACATTGCGGATCATAAAGAATTCCTGTTTTTTCCGGTCTTTCACGAAAACCCCGTGGCCCCACAGGTCCGCCCGGCATCGGATGAAGGAGACAAACCGGTCGTAGCCGATCTTCTCTCCCACCGCTTCCTCAAAGAGTCTATGCAGTTCATTCAGAGGAACGATCCCGTAATAATAGAGCATGCCCAACAAGGCATTCTCCCATCTTTCATACCGGTCCATCTTTTTTCTGCTTTCACGGCTTTTCAGCATAAAATAAAAGTTCTGCCTCATGGACCGGATGGCAAAGATCTCACTTTCCTCATGATTTCTTTCATTTCCTCTTCTGTAGTTGACAAAACCGAACATCTTCAGATTCT
This sequence comes from uncultured Eubacterium sp., assembly GCA_904502145.1. Classification (GTDB taxonomy): domain Bacteria; phylum Bacillota; class Clostridia; order Lachnospirales; family Lachnospiraceae; genus Anaerobutyricum. Next base: position 531 of record CAJGDH010000291.1, on the reverse strand, counting down.
GGATCATATCCCAGCGTATAGGATCCATCTCCACTGTATCGGAATCCCAGATCTCCAGCAAAAGAAGAAGGTAGGGCTTGGGCAGCATATAAAGGACCCATTCCCTGCTTCCGCAGAACTCTTCATACCATGCCATCAGATAGGCTTCCGCCGGCAGACCTTTCTCATATTCAATTCCCATGATCTTTAAAAAGGACTGAACAGTCTTTACCGACATCCTGCCCATTGCGGAGATCGGATGTGTATCGGAAGATGTACATTTTACGGTTTCTATTCTATTGTGTTCTTCCATCCTCTCCCCCTTTCTGAATTTTGTAACACCCATGCCGACAGGTTCGTGAGCTTTGCTCCCTCACTGTCGCGGCTTTCGCTTCCTTTGCGCCATGCCGACAGGTTCGTGAGCTTCGCTCACTCACTGTCGCGGCTTTCGCCGTATGCATCCAGTCCACCTGGCACCCAATTGTGAGCAAGCTCCCATTAGATGCCAGGTGGACTGGATGCGCATGGCTCAATTTGACGCGCAAAAAAGAG
>CAJGDH010000290.1 GCA_904502145.1 uncultured Eubacterium sp. | reverse complement strand
CCGGCAATCTTCCAGCAGATCACTACGGATAATAAGGGTGATGGTATCTATTCCGGTAAGACAGTGTTCAAATGGCAGCGACCTGTTTTTGAGAATATCAAGCACAAGGGCACTGAAGCCCGCGCCGTCGCTGACCCTGACTTTCTCGATCTGGATCACCGACATCCCGGATCTGCCTGCCACACCGATGATGGGATATTTGGTTTTACCCTTGGGCAGTTTCCGGACGATCATACTGCCGGGATCATCAGGGCGATTCGTATTGCGTATGTTGATCGGGATATCCAGGTCGGAAACCGGGAGTACGGCATCCGTATTCAGGACGGATGCTCCCATATAGGAAAGGGTACGAAGCTCCCTGTAGCTGACATATTCGATGGGCTTCGGGGATTCCACGATACCGGGATCCGCCGCATAAAGACCGGATACGTCTGTCCAGTTCTCATAGAGGTCTGCCCTGATGGCGGCAGCAGCCAGACTTCCCGTCACATCCGATCCGCCCCGGCTCATGGTATGGATCTTTCCGTTGATATCCGCACCGTAAAAACCAGCGATCACCGCATTTTTCAAAGGTCTCAGAGAAGCCTCCATGGTCCTCCTGGTCAACCTGGTATCCAGGTTGCCTTCCTCATCAAAATACACGCACCAGGCGGGGTCAACAAAGGTGAAATCCAGATATTCTGCAAGTATACGGGAATTCAGATACTCCCCGCGGCTGAGAACATACTCTCTGTCCGGGCATTCCTCCAGATGCTGTCTCAATTCTTCTATCTCCGAATCAAGCAGAATATCCACCCCCAGATCCGTAACAATGTCATCGAATCTCGAAAAGATCTCATTGAGAACCTTCTCAAAATCTCTGCCTGCCACAGCCTCATCATAGCATTGCTGCAGAAGATCCGTGATCTTGATGTCATCTGCAAACCGCTTTCCGGGTGCAGAGGCAACGATGATCCTGCGGGCAGGGTCCTCCTGGATGATATCAACTACTTTCCGAATCTGAGCGGCATCAGCTAAAGAGGTTCCGCCAAATTTTGCTACAACTGTTCTCATCTATATAAACTCCTTTAAATGCATGATTCTTACTGATCTTCAATCTCTTTCTTTACTTATTATCGCATTTTACAAGGACAAAGTAAAGATTATTGCCCTTTTATCCGAAGAAAAGTGGAAATATGCATTCAAAGATCATCTTTTAAGAAAATCAAGGATATGGGACAGATAATCCGGTGCCTCGTCATAGACACCATGTCCGTATCCGTCATAGATGAAATCCCCGCAGTCCAGGGCTCCGATCAGATCTTTTGCGGCCTGAACACCAAGGACACGGTCTTCCCCGGCACCAAGCACAAAGGCCGGACAGGAGATCTTACCTATCTCCTTACTGATATCGAAATGCCTGATTGCATTCAGGGAGATCAGGAAATTGCTGTAATCCAGATCTGTGGCTCCCTGGCCGGAGGCAATAATGATATCTTTGTAGGTTTCGTAGAAGGCCGGTGTGTAGACTCTTTCTCCAAAGGATGCCATCAGAGCTTCCGTGTCTTTCTTTTCCGCAAGGTCTCTCCAGTTTTCAAATACCTCAGGATCACTGTAGGCGGTATTCATAGCCGTGGAACAAAGGATGAGGGAAGACACCCTTTCCGGCTCTTTTACAGCGATGGTCTGGGCAACCATGCCTCCCATGGAGACGCCCATCAGATGAACAGGGTCAAGACCCAGCTGATCAAAGACTGCTATGGTATCTTCTGCCATTCCATTGATATCATAGTCCGCCGGTTCATTTTTGATGTGGTCGAACAGATAGACATCGTAGTTCTCTGCAACAGGTGCATATGCCCCGACGATCGCTTCGGCAGAACCCATCACGCTCTTTAAAGCAAGCCCCGGAAGAATAACATATTTTTCTCCGTTTTCATTACCGAAATGCAGGTACTCCATTTCTTTTTCGTTTATCTTCACTGTTTTTACGATCATATGATCAGCCTCCTCCTTTTTTTCCGTTTTGTCTGCCGCACATACGCCAATATACGGCAATATGAGTAAAAGTGCAATGATTATCGCAGGCAGTCTTTTCATTTCCTTGCACCTCCTATTTTAATCTGTGGTATAGTATGTTCTATAATCCGGATTATATTTCAGCCGGGATACAGTCTGATCACGGAGGAATGCAGAATACCATGTCATCCCTGAAACGATATCGTTCTTTCATCATTTTCATCCTGAACCTCTTTCTGATCTCTGCGGCTTATGCAGTGGCCACCAGATATATCCCCGGAAAGAATCCGTCTTCTGAAGGCAGACCGGAACAGCATGTTGATCATTACAGGGACACGCTTTCCGACATTGACGGTCCTTAT
>CAJGDH010000289.1 GCA_904502145.1 uncultured Eubacterium sp. | reverse complement strand
CTTCCAGTCCAGCTTTGAACCGGCAAAGGAGAAGGACATCTCCTCCAGGGTGGATTCATCGTTTATCCCCTCAAGGCCTGCTCCCCCGATCAGGGTCAACATCCCGCTGCAGCTTCCCTCAGCCCGGTAGGAACTTCCGCCGTAGTCGGCCTCCTGGACAGGGTTGGCACAGCCCTTTAAAGCCGGCAGGCTAAGGCTTTTAAGCCGGGAGGTCAGGATATGCTGATTCTTGTGCAGGGTCTGCTCATCCGGCAGATCCGCCGCCCTGTCCACCGCCGGCAGGATACAGGAGCCCACCGCGTCCATGATGGACTGGGTCTGCTCCGTTCCGGAATTCATGATGATGATCAGGTCCCGTTCGGGGTAGACCAGGCCGAACTGGCCGAAGGCCCCGTCGGCACGGAAGGACCGGGGTTCCTTTCCCATCCAGCACTGATAGCCGTATCCGCAGGCCCAGTCCTCGATATGGCCCTCGCTGTCCCCCGCCGTCTCGATCTGTTTGCTGCCCATCCGGGAATACCATCCGGGAAGGATGGGTTTTCCCTCCCAGTATCCGTCCTTCAGCATAAAATAAGTAAATCTGGCCATGTTTTCCAGGGTCAGCTTCATGCCGCTGCCTCCCCTCTGGGTTCCCAGGGCGTCCGGCAGGGCATAACAGAAGATGTCTCCCATACCCAGAGGCTCGAAGAGGCGGGGCTTCAGGAACCGGGTCAGGTCCTGACCCGTCCTCTTTTTCAGGATGGCGCAGAGCAGGTTGGTTCCCGCCGTATTGTACTTAAAAAAGGTACCGGGTTTGTAGAGGAAGGGCTGGGCCAGGAAGCTCCTGATCCAGTTTTCCCCCTGGTCCTCGATCTCCGTTTCCTGGCCGCAGCTCATGCTCAGCAGGTGATGGATGGTCACTTCCGCCCTGTTTCCCGCCATCTCCTTAAGGCTCTGTGCCCCGCCCGGGAAAGAGGGCCGGGGCAGACTGCCGTCCGGCAGAAGGAATTCCTCCGGACCGGGCAGTTCATCGGGGAAAAAATCCACCATGCGGTCATCCAGGGACAGGATCCCTTCCTGAACGGCAAAACCTATGGCCGTTGAGGTCAGGGATTTGGTGAAGGAGTAGACGGGATGAAGGTCTTCTTCCCTGTAGGGGTCGCAGGAAGCCCTGGCCACGCATACGCCGTGGCGTATGATCATGAGCCGGTGCAGTTCCAGACCCTTTTTGTCCATAACATTCAAAAAATCCGTGATCCCCCGGGAGTCAATCCCCTGGGTTTCCGGCAGCATCTCCTTAAAATATGACATTCTGTCCTCCTTTTTGGATTTATCCTCATTCATGTTTATTTCAAAAAAGAGCCGCCGACAACGACGACTCTTTCTGGTTTTCACAGATCTTTGAAATGGAAGGAAGATCTTCCCTCCGCATAGTCCCCCACGATCTGACCGGAACCGTAGAGTTTGTATTTGTAGGTCACCAGACCTTCCAGACCCACGGGGCCCCTGGCGTGAAGCTTGCCCGTACCGATCCCCACCTCGGCGCCGAAACCGTAGCGGAAGCCGTCGGCAAACCTGGTGGAACAGTTCAGGTAAACCCCGGCGGAATCCACCCGCTGCATGAAGTATTCGGCAGCGGCCTTGTCCCGGGTGAGGATGCTGTCGGTATGATGGGATCCGAAGGCATTGATATGGTCCACGGCCTCCGCCACATCGTCAACCAGCTTCACGGAGACGACCAGGTCCAGGTATTCTGTGGCGAACTCATCCTCCGCCATGATATTTTCCCCGGAGACATCCCCCAGCATATCCATGACCTCTCCGGTTCCCCTAAGCCTGACTCCCTCCTCCGCCATGGCATTTTTAAGCAGAGGAAGAAATGTTCCGGCTATGGCCCGGTGGACGAGGATGGTCTCCACTGCGTTGCAGGCAGCGGTATACTGGGTTTTGGCATCGATGAGGATGGGGATCGCTTTCTCCGGGTCCGCATCCTTATCCACATAGATATGGCATATCCCGTCGGCATGGCCCATGACGGGAATCCTGGTATGGTTCATGATATAAGCCACAAAGGCATTGGATCCCCGGGGGATCAGCAGGTCCACATCCTTGTCGCAGGACAGGAGTTCATCGATCTCGCTGTGGAGTTCCGCCTGGACCAGACACTTGTCCGGAAGGCCCTTGGCTGCCACGGTGTCGTGGATCACCTTGAAAAGGATCCGGTTGGTGTTTTTGGTCTCCTTGCCCCCCTTCAGGATGGCGCAGTTGCCGCTCTTTAAACAGAGGGTGGAGATCTGGACCAGGGCATCCGGTCTGGCTTCAAATATGACCCCGATGACCCCTATGGGCACACTTACCCGGAAAAGCTCCAGGCCCTCATCCAGCTGCCGATGG
>CAJGDH010000288.1 GCA_904502145.1 uncultured Eubacterium sp. | reverse complement strand
TGATGGTCGCCCAAAGAAATATATAGAATGAATACATAGATGCACACCTCCTCAGGACCTGCAGGCCGGCTTACTCCCCTGCCTCCAGTTCGTCTTTCTTCCTTTGGATCATATCGCTCAGCTCGTCGATCAGCTCCTTATCCACATCCTCCTCCAGCAAGGCTCCGAAGAGAAGAGACAACGAAGATGCGTTGAGCCGGTTCTCCTCCCTCAGGGTATGGATGGAGAATTCCTCCCTGGTCATGGTAGGCTCAAAAGTCCTGGCATAGTTTTTCGTTGCCTGCCGAAAGCCGGCAACCTGGATGATCTCTTTCTTGAGCAGGGAATTGATCATCAGATGGATATAACTGGGTTTCCAGGTCTTTCCCTCCGACAGCTTCACGATCTCGGCGGAGGTCAGCGGTCTTCCCTCCTCCCACAACAGTTCCAGCACTTCACGCTCGCTATCGGTAAGTTTCCTTGATTTTTTCTTCATAATACCCCACCTGTCCTTCAGCTCTTTATTATCAGTTCCTTATCTCTTGTATTACATATCAAGAGATTATATTTTTATCAATATGATTATATCTATTATAAATATAATGTCAAAAAATGTCAATCCCTCAAATACAAAAAGGAACAACCCGGTGAGGATCACCGAATCATTCCTTTTGCCATCCTCCGGTTTCCCGGAGGCTTTCCTGTCATTTCTGATCCTGTTATTTCTGATCCCTCTGAAGTCTCTCGCTGATGGCAGAGATCACTTCCTCGGGGCTGTTGCCGACGGTAAAAAGGGTCCGGACTTTTTCGTGGATAAAGCCTTTCTCGACTCCTGAATCGATAAATTCAAGGATCGGGTCAAAAAAGCCCTTGATATTAAAAATTACGATGGGGACGTCTTTGCGGTCAAGATAACCGAGGGTCAGGATCTGGAAGAACTCATCCATGGTGCCGATCCCTCCCGGGGTGACGATAAAGGCATCTGCCAGATTCTCCATGAGGGTTTTCCTGTCGCCCATGTTATCTGTCCAGATTAGTTCCGTGCAGTTTTCATTGATCCCTTCATAGGCATCCATGAAAGCAGGCACCACCCCGATCAGCTTTCCGCCTCCTTCAAGGACCCCTCTGGAGCAGGCACCCATCATTCCGGCGGACCCTCCCCCACAGACAAGGACATAACCGGCTTTTGCGACCTCCCTGCCCAGCTGTTCTCCCTGGAGGAGATATTCCCGGTCGATCTGATCGCTTGCAGCGCCGTACAAAGTTATTCTTCTCTTTTTCATGGTCTGTTCCTCTTTTCCTTAAAAATCATACTCCGCAGCGGAGGAGCGGATCCGGTCCCTGCGGATCTCCTGGATCAGTTCTCCCCGGCGTGTTCCGATCAATAATGCTTTATTGTATTTGAAATATCTTTCACAGCCGTATTCCGTGATAAAGGCTGTGGCTTTGCTGTTCATGGTAAGTTCGGTGACAAAGACCACCATCTCCTGCCCTTCCCCGAAAGCCTCCTCCATGAAGGTGAAGGCATTTTCCAGGGCTTCTCCCGCCTCGACAGCTGCCCTCTGCCGTTTCTCCGTCTGTGCGGAAAAGCCCTCTTTGGTCTGACGGAAAGCCTCTTTCACATCCGTTTCCGTGGGCATCCACCGGTAAAGAAGGTCCCGGGTCCTTTTCATCCTGCTTTTCTCCTCGGGGGAGAGCAGGCCTGTGGCCTCCATAAGCCGGAAAGACTCTTCTTTTGCATCGAGGACCTGCCGGTAGATCTCCCGGGGGGAATCAGTCTGCCTGCCATCAACGGCACCGCCCGCCTGAGCCTTCTCTTCCGGCTCCCCGGCCAGCGCCTCCCGGTAATCTTTCAGGAAAGTGTAGCAATCCTCAGTTACCGCGTCTTCCTCCACGGCTTCCAGGATCTTATGGATGAGTCCGTCGGTAAGCAGTTCCACACAGCTTAACCGCTCATCAAAAGAAGCACTGAAGAGCCTCCGGTAGATATCGGTCCTTACCCTGCCGGCAAGGATATTGCTGATATCGTACTCGTCACGGTAGTTCCGGTACAGGTCATAATAGACCGCCGCATCCCTGGCGATCTCCTCATGCTGCAGGTACTGCCTGATCACTTCCTCATCTATCTTTATCTCCTGATCCTCGTAGGACCTGATCAGATAGCTCAGGTCCTCCCAGCCTCTGGCTGTCACAAACTGCAGCCCGTCCACGTCATTTTCCGTGCGGTAGAAATTCTGGGGGCGAAGCTCCAGGTAGCTCAGGATGAAAGGGTGGACCTGATGGTCCCTGGCATACTCTTTAAAGGCGCCGAGATCCGCTTCGATATCCATCCTGCGGACCCTGTCCAGGGTGACGAAATCGAACTCCCTGACACTTTTGTTGTATTCCGGCGGGTTTCCCGCGGCAACAAT
>CAJGDH010000287.1 GCA_904502145.1 uncultured Eubacterium sp. | reverse complement strand
GGTGAGCAATACACCTGTGAATAATACACCTCTTAACGAGGAGGAGATGCTTTCCCAGATCGCCGCCATCTTCGGCGGGACCGGTTATTCCCGCGAGGTTGAGGACGAGAGCCAGTACCAGCTCTACCTCAAAGTCAAGGACCGGGTATCCAAAGAAGCAGAGAAGAGATATCTGGAGGAGAACGGTCTGGATACACCCCGCCTGGGCTCCTGCCACGGGATCTGGGCGATCGAAAAACGCATTTACAAGGAAGAATACGGAATAGACTGGCATACGCCCCAGGAGATGAACCCTGGGATCAGCTTTGACTGAGGTGTCGTGAGAGATGGGACGATTTCTTGACAATCTGATCGATCTGATCAGAGAAGCCGGCGAAACCGGACGAGGTGGACGGATGAAGACGTTGTATGATTTTCGCATCTATGTGGAGAGGGAGAAGAATAAGAGGAGAGGTGCCTTCTTCTTTAATTTCGCCCCGGATGAAGGGCTCCTCTTCCAGGAGGAGATCACTTTTCTGCGGGAGATCATCGGCAGAGGGGCAGGGGGATCTTATGCCGCCCTGACCAAGGAAGTGACCTTCCCCCATGAGCTTAGCGACGAGCAGATCTACTGCTATTTTTCCCTGCTCCCCGACTTCGACAGCGGAGAAGTTGAGAAAAGAGACCTTCATTACGGTAAACTCTCTCTTCTGGAGATCGCCAACCTGCTCCGCCACAATGATCCCTCGGAGGCGCTGAAGGGCATGTTCCGTTTCCGGGACGAGATGCACCTGTCCGGGGACATCCGGGAATTTTTTTCCCGGCTCTGTGATTCCTTCCTGGTGGCCTGGCCGGATACCGCCGTGGAGATGAAAATCTATCAGCGGGCCAGGGGACTGCTCCCCTACCGGGACCCCTGGGAGGAGATCCGCAACGGCATCTTTGACGGGGCAGCCATGTATGTGAAGAACAATGCCCGCCTGCTCAAAGAAAATGAACTGTCCGGGGAGAAGCCCTTCCAGACCCACGCCTGGAATGCCATGCCGGACGTCTTCTATGAACTTGATGCCCTGGGGCAGACGGGGAGGGGCGGATATGAGGTTTCCTTCCGCCAGCTGGTGACAGCCGGAAAGGAGGAAAGGATGTATCTTGACCTGCTCCCGGTAAAAGGGATCCAGGCCCAGAGAAAGGACCGTATCCCCATCGGGGATGACATGGTCTATCTCAAGGAGAAGGGATACGGCCGGGCGGACCGCTGGTACCGGCAGAAATGGAATCTTTACGACAGCTCCGGAGACTTTCTGTATCTGGTCTATGTTTATACCGAGTCATTTATGAGGGAGTATCTCCGCGGTCCGAAGCGGGCCCGGTCTGCTGCCCGGATCCTGAAGAAGAATTACCGGAGGAACGACGATCTGCCCAGGAATATCCGGGGGATGAAAGCCATGATCCAGGACGAGGAATTCGCCCTGGCCATCGACAGGGGCGTGAAAGCCTACCTCCGGGCCCACCCCGAGATCCGGGAGAATCTGGAAGCTTCCCAGGAGGAAAAGAAACGGAGCCAGAGCAGGAAGCGGTCCGAGGACAGCCGGAGACGGAGAGAGGAAGCAAAAGAGCTGCAGAAGAAGCAGATCTATGAGATGGATCATGAGCAGCTCTCCAAAGACAAGATAGACAAAGAGCGGCTGGCACAGGCCAAGAAAGAGATGGATCACCTGTCCGGCATGCTCCATGAAGGTAATCTCGATTATGATTGAGAACAGATTCCGGGTCGGCGGGGCCGGCAGAAAGGAAGGGAAGAAAGATGATCGATAAGAAAATCGCGCAGGGCATATTGCACGCTTTAGAAGGCGGAATGGTTCCGGAGAACGGCCTTCCCTATATCGCCGTTGGCCGGAAGGAGGAAGTGGAAGTCATCACCAGGGATATGGACAGGATCGCGGAAGGATATTCCACCTTCCGTCTTCTGGAAGGCGCCTATGGAACCGGTAAGAGTTTCATGGCCCACCTGATCAAAAATGAAGCCTTGTTCCGTGGTTTCCTGGTCATGGACTGTGAACTGGCGGCAGACCGGAAGCTCTGCGGCTCAAAGAAGGAGGGACTGGAGACCTACAGGGTGCTCCTGTCCAGATTATCCTCGAAGGAAAAGCCGGGGGGAAGTGCCCTCGAATCTGTTCTGGACAGATTCGCCGGCAGGATGACTGTGGAAGATGCATCGGAGGAAGCATGGGCCGGGAGCCTGAAAAAGCAGATCCAGCAGCTCCCCCACGGATATGATTTTTACGAGGTACTCTGTGCCTACGCGGAGGCTTACGGCAAACAGGATCAGGACCGGAAGGACAACCTGCTCCGCTGGTTCCGGGGGGAATATGTCAACAAGACAACCTCCAGAAAGGCCTGCGGTTTTTCCGAGATCGTGGAGGACGG
>CAJGDH010000286.1 GCA_904502145.1 uncultured Eubacterium sp. | reverse complement strand
GGGAGGATATCCTCCTCCCCAGATGATCATAGACAGCGGAATGTCCGTTATATTCAAGTCTTCCGGCCTTGCCTGCCCGGTTGACCCCCACCACATAGCAGGAGTTCTCTATGGCCCTGGCACTGAGAAGGGTATCCCAGTGGTCTATCCTCTCTTTAGGCCAGTTGGCAATGACCACGATCACCTCCGCTTCCCCCGAAACCGCCTGAAAAATCTGTGGGAACCTCAGGTCATAACAGACAAATCCGCTGACACAGGTCTCCTTCCAGGGGGTGACGTAAACCTTGTCCCCGCCACTGTAATATTTTCCTTCCGCCCCGTAGGAGAAGGGATGGATCTTGGCATATTCCATAAGGCAGCTGCCCTTGTCGTCCACCATGACCAGATGGTTCTCAAATCTTTTCTCCCTTCCCGGGGCGATTACCCCATAGATAATGCTTATCCCATATTCGGCGGCCTTCCGGGAGAAGAATGCCTTCTGGTCCTGATAGTATGCAGCCAGGGTGGTATTCATGGAAAAACCGGTCATGGTCATCTCCGGAAAGATCACCATATCCGCCTTCCTCTCTGCGGCCCTTGCCAGAAAATCATCCACTTTCGCCTTGTTCTCTTCGATGGCCTCCCAGGCCATGTCCATCTGTGCCAGGCCTAAACGAATCATTGGTCTCTCCTTCCTGCTGCGTGAAAACATCTGATATGTCCTGCAGCTCATCATCAACAACCGGATATCTCCGGTTTGTAAAAAACTCTTGAAATCTTCAAAAAGGGGTGGTAATATCAGTATGTAGATGATGTAGTATTGATAACTACATTACATATTTTTAATAACCGAAAAAAACATGAAAAGGAGGAGAAATCATGATTCATCAGTTAAAGGATCCGGGAAGCGCGATCACACATATGATTGCCATGATCTTCGCCGCATTATGCGCCTTCCCTCTGATCTATAAAGCTGCTTTCGTCTCACCGGACGCCATCGTATCCATGACCATCTTTATTCTCAGCATGGTCCTGCTCTACGCCGCCAGTGCCACCTACCATTCTCTGGATATCTCGGCGAAGGTCAACAAGCTGCTGAAACGGCTTGACCATTCCATGATCTTTGTCCTGATCGCGGGATCCTACACACCCGTCTGTCTGCTGGTCCTTCCCCGCAGCTACGGCATACCTATGCTGATCTATATCTGGTCCCTGGCAGTCATCGGAATATCGATAAAGATCTTTTTCATCTTCTGCCCCAAATGGGTGAGCTCAGCCATCTACATCTTTATGGGATGGACATGCATCTTTGCCATGCCGGCCATCATCCGGCACCTGTCTCACCCCGCGTTTATGTGGCTTCTGGCCGGAGGTCTTATCTACACCGCAGGTGGAGTGATCTACGCTTTGGATCTCCCCTTATTCCGGAAGCTGCCTGCCTCTTTCGGGCGCCATGAGGTCTTCCACCTCTTTGTCATGGGCGGGAGTCTGTGTCATTTCATCTGTATGTATGAATACCTTTTATGAGGGGATCAGGGACAGGGCAGAGGAGTTTTGCCGGCCGATCAGGTCCGTCTTTTCTGCTCTTGTCATCTGCTTGATCGCGTACTCTCTTCGCAGGGCTTCCTGTTTTGTCTCAAATGTCTCATAATAGACAAGGGATACAGGAGTCCTGTTTTTTGTATATTTCGCCCCTTTTTTCTCATTGTGGGCTTTCAGCCGTTTCTCAAGGTCCGTGGTCCAGCCCGTATAATATGTGCCGTCAACACATTTCAGAATGTAAGTATAATGCATGTCAAACCACTCTTCCGCCATGAACAATTTTCCATTATTTTACCGTTTATTCCTGTCCTTTTCAAGATTTCAGCAGGAATAACGCAATAATGTTCAAATAATTCTCCTGCGGACCATTAAGATGATTGTGATGATTAGTACCTCAATTCTGCATTTTTTTACTCATTCATTTCACTCGATAACAAAAGAAACCATATCATTTAGTAAGTCATACATTTACTTTTTCCAAGAATCTTTGTATAATATTTCAAAATGGTAGTACTATGTAATACTGTCAGGATGGAGCCGGTATGACAGGCCTGAAAAGAGTACCGGAGTCCTCATCTGAAGATTTTCCTGACAGAAAGGAGTTGTTATGGCAAAAGATACAGTAGATATGATCAATAATGGTATCAATGCTGAAAGTGATAAATCGCGTATGATCCAGGAGTATGTGCCCGGCAAGCAGATCACCCTGGCCCATATGGTGACCAGACCGAAGGCTTCCGTGTACAAGAAGCTGGGTCTGCCCGACGATTATCATGACGCGATTGGCATCATGACCATTACCCCTTCCGAGGCTACGATCATCGCAGCCGATATCTGTACCAAAGCTGCATCCATCAAGCTTGGTTTCGTCGATCGTTTTTCCGGTTCAGTTATCATTGTAGGTTCCACCGCAAATGTGGAGTC
>CAJGDH010000285.1 GCA_904502145.1 uncultured Eubacterium sp. | reverse complement strand
GGAAGCCTGACCATCCTGGCCACCGCCCTGGTGGATACGGGAAGCAAGATGGATGACGTGGTCTTCGAGGAGTTTAAAGGGACCGGAAACATGGAGGTGGTCCTGGACAGAAAACTGGCGGAAAAACGGATCTTCCCGGCCATCAACATCCAGAAATCAGGCACCAGAAGAGAAGATCTCCTCCTCACGAAAGAGGAACAGGAGATCGGCTATGCCCTTCACCGTGAGATGTCAGGTCCGCGGTCCGAGGAAAATATGGAGCAGATTCTCAAGATCTTCAGGAATTCCCGGACCAATGAGGAGTTTATCTCCACCATGAAACAGACCTTGCTCCGCAGATATTCCTGATGAATCCGGTAAAATCCGGTAAACCTGTCATGATTGACAGAAATAATGTGATAAGATAAAGTAAAAAACACCTGCCGGCAGGATCATTCCGCCTTCAGGTGATCAAGGAGAGTATAAACAACATGTTTAAAAAATATCTGACCGTATTTTTGATTTCAATGGTTCCCATCGTGGAGCTGAGGGGTGCAATCCCCATCTCCCAGGCCATGGGACTGCCCCTGATCCCCAGCTATATCCTGGCGATCCTGGGAAATATGATCCCGGTTCCTTTTATCTACTTTTTTGCCAGGAAGATCCTGGAGTGGATGAGCCGTCAGTCCTCCGTCATCGGCAATGTGGGACGCTGGCTCCTCAATAAAGGAGAGCGGGGCGGAAAGAAGATCATGGAGAAGGCAGGAAAGAACGGTACTTTTCTTGCACTGCTCCTTTTTGTAGGGATACCACTGCCCGGTACCGGTGCCTGGACAGGCACCCTGGCCGCCAGTATCCTGGAATTTGACTTTAAGACCAGTGTTGCTGCCTGTATGGGCGGGGTGCTCCTGGCAGGCCTGATCATGAGTTCAGGCAGCAGATTTGTGATGATGATCATGAGTCTGTTCTGATCCGGAAGGGAGGATACATATGGAGAGACAAGGGAATTTTTTTCAGAAAATGTACGGATTTGACGGACTGTCCGTCCTCTTTATCCTGATCTGCATTATTCTGAATCTGATCACATTTCTTCGTCCTTTAGGTTCTTTTCTCTACCTGGGGATCATCGGATATCTGTTTCTGATCCTTTGTCTTATCCGGGTCGTCTCCCGCAATTACGAACAGCGCAGGAGGGAGAACGAGGTCTTCCTGGATATGATAAGGCCCCTCACAGACGGCATGGACAGGAGGTCGGAGGAACGCGGACAGAAGAAGCTCTTCCGCTTCTTTGACTGCCCTGAATGCCGGCAGAGGATCTGCGTTCCCAGAGGCAAAGGCAGGATAGAGATCACCTGTCCCGAATGCGGGAGAAAATTTATCAAGAAGACCTGATCCTGCCGTCTGCGGCAGCTTTTGAGAAGACACAGCCACAGTAATCCTGGCGGTACAGATCATATTTTCTGGACAATTCTATGGAGCGGAGATATCCGCTCTTTTTTTTGAAGTCAGAAGGAAGGTGGGCCACACCGTATTCCCGGGCAAGCCGTTCCCCGATCTCATTGATCCAGTCGGCATTTTTGTGGGGACTGATGGACAGGGTAGTGGCAAAGTAATCCGCATGGTGCTTCACCGCCTCTGCCGCTGACTCCCTCATACGGAGTTCATAGCAGTGGTAGCAGCGTTCTCCCCTTTCCGGCAGATCCTCCATCCCCCGGGACATGGCAAAGAAGCGCTCCGGATCATAGGGACCCTCGATGAAGGTGATCTGCTGTTCATAGCCGGCTTCCTCCACGAAACGGCGCAGTTCTCCGACCCGTTTGATATATTCCGGTTCCGGGCTGATATTGGGATTGTAATAAAAAAGCAGGATCCGGAAATAGCTGTGCAGGTATTCCAGCACGTAGCTGGAACAAGGGGCGCAGCAGGCATGGAGGAGGAGGGTGGGTTTCTCCCTCTTTCCGTTCCCGATCTCCTTAAGGATCCCGTCCAGTTTCTTCTGATAATTGATCTTCGGCTGATTGTTCTCCGGCATGTTTATCCCTCTGAAATGATATGGTTTAATACAGTGTCTTATCAGATTTTCGCACAGACCCGGCGAAAATGCAACCGGTCTCCCTTTTCTTGTCTTCCGGGGTAATCTGTGGTAGAATTGGTAAAGTTGTAAAAAAGGCTGTTTTCCAAGGAGAAAAGTGATGAATAAATATACAAAACAGGATATCCTCCGGCTTGCCCAGGAGAATGATGTACGTTTTGTCCGCCTGCAGTTTACGGACCTGTTCGGGGCCCTGAAGAACATGGCTGTCTCCATGGGCAGGATCGAAAATGCACTGGATAATAAATGTATATTCGACGGCTCCGCCATCGACGGTTTTGTCAGGGTGGAGGAGTCGGATATGTACCTGTACCCTGATCTCAGTACTTTCACCATCCTTCCCTGGAGGGAACATGAAGGCAGGGTAGCCAGACTGATCTG
>CAJGDH010000284.1 GCA_904502145.1 uncultured Eubacterium sp. | reverse complement strand
GGTCCCGGATTCTGACAAGAGCATCCGTAAGCTCTTTCATATCCCGGAACCGGTCTTCCGGATCAGATGCCGTACATCTGCGAAGGAAGGCCTGAATGGCAGGGCTGGCAGGGGGTCTCTTCCCGTCACCTGAGGAAGGGGACAGACAGAAGGCCAGGGTCCTCCCCAGCCCGAAAATATCCGTCCTCTCATCCGGTGCCATCCCGCTCCCGTATTGTTCCGGAGCGGCATAGGAGGGAGTTCCCCGGAGTTCCTCCTTCAATGAAGAGGAATCTTTCTTTCCCGCTGTTCCGAAATCGATGAGATAAAGCCTTCCTGAAGGGTGCCGTATCACATTGGCCGGTTTCAGGTCCAGATGAAGGAGAGGCCGGTCCATTCCATGGAGATAGGACAGGATGTCGGCAAGCTGCAGGCCCCAGTCCACCAGTTCCCCTTCGGACACGGGGCCTGTTCTTTTCACATATCGTTCAAGGTCCTCCCCCTGGACCATTTCCATCACCACCATCAGGGAATCCTCTTTGGAAAATACGTCGATGATCCTCGGAATATTGGGATGCTGGATCCCCCTGATGTTATTGATCTCCGAAACAAACCTCTGGAGGGCCTGGTCCCGGTCTGTCTTCCCTGATGGGAGGATCTCCTTGATGACACAGCTGACCTCCAGCCTGGTATCCCTGGCCAGCCACACCCTGCCGGACCCTCCCTGACCGATCTTCCGCAGAAGCCGGTAGCGTTCTCCTATGATCTCCATACAAACCTGCGGTCCCGCTCAGATAATGATGAGACTGCTCCCGTCCACCAGGCCGCAGTCCCCGAGGGTACAGTCATGCTTCAGGGTATGTCTTCTGTCCACATCGCACAGCCAGGTTCTCCCGGGATGGGGATAACCTGCCAGTCTTCCTCTCAGCATCTCCATCAAGGTATCCGTGATCACACTTTCCTCGCAGGAGATCTTCAGTATATCGCCGTAGGACGGCAGCATAACATCAACGGTAATCATATGGTCTTCCCTCCTGTCCAATTGAACTCTTCCGGCCCGGGGCATCAGCCAGGGGGGACGGGATAAAACCCGTCGGAAAATGCAAAGATCCCCTGCACGGTTTATCTTTCGTGCAGGGGATCCGGCCGCTGCCGGAGGTATATTCCTCCGACAGAAAATATCATTTTTCTCCGCCATAATCTATGGCAGAAACCTGTCCCATTTCTATTCATTTATTTCTGTGATCAAACTGATCCTCCCTGCATGGCCCTCCGTCAGCCCAACCGGCTGTTTCGCCGGGGCTCTGCAGGAAAATGCATCTTCTCTCACCCCTTGTCTGATAAGGTGATTATAACATGCCTTTCCGAAATTGTAAATATTTTCCATTTATTTTTTCCGGATTATTTTTGATCGTTTTAACAGGATCATCACTTCTTATAAGTAGCGTTGTCCGACAGGAGCTTCATGACCCTTTCCTGGATCAGCTGATCTCTGGCATCCTCCCTGGTCAGGTACTCGTAAACATCCTCCACGGATTCGTAATCGTTGATCTCCATCTCATCCTGGATGATCTTGTCGATCTCCTTTTCCGTGGGCTCCAGCCCCTCTTCTTTCACGATGAGGTCAAGGACGCACTGGCTGAACAGGCTGTCTTTGGCAAACTGCTCCACGGAGGTCTCGTAGTTGGACTGGAAGTATTCCTCGATCTCCTCGTCCGTCTCTCCCATATCCAGCCCGAAATAGGAGGACCATTCACGTTCGTAGGCGATGGTATTCTTTATCTCTTTGTCCACCATGTCCTGCGGGAAGTCCTTGATCTGTTTGCTGTTCTTTACGACCATATCCCAGAGGGCGGACTGGTTGTTTTCCTCTGCTCCTTCCTGGGCCTGTTCTTCCAGGTCCTCGCGGATGGATTCACGGTACTCCTTGAGGGTCTTATAGGAAGTATTCTCTTTGACCAGGGCATCATTGAGTTCCGGAAGTACTTCTTCCTGGATCTTATTGATGGTGATCTCGAAGGTTGCCTCCGCTCCGGCAAGGTCATCAAAGCTGTCATCATCATAGAAGGTACCGGTCACCTTGACCTTGTCCCCCTTTTTCTTACCGATCACCGCTTCCTCCAGATCCAGGCCTTCTCCCAGATCCAGTTCGCCGTCTCCGATGGTGATATCGCAGTCATAGTTGGTGTAGTCTTCATTGGTCTGTCCCTTGATGGTACAGACATAATCCATGTTGACGATGTCCCCTTCTTCCACGGTGTCTCTGCCTTTGATCTCCTTGGCATCCGCAAATTGGTAACGGAAGGTCTCCAGCTCTTCATCGATCTCCTCTTCGGATACCTCGATCTTGCTCGGTTCGATGACCAGTCCCTTGTACTGGCCCAGTTCCGCATACTCGGAGGGATCTTTGATCTCCACCTGCTCATATTCGAATGCTCTGGACTGTACCTCTGTGGTTGCTTCCGCAGGTTTTTTGGAAGATCCGCAGCCGGCGAGACCCGCTGTC
>CAJGDH010000283.1 GCA_904502145.1 uncultured Eubacterium sp. | reverse complement strand
CAGTCTTTTCATTTCATTTTCTTTTTCCTCTGTCAGCAGAGCAGGTCTTCCAGCTTTCTCTTGGGCACATAATGCCTGTCTTCATCGTCACGGTAATAAGGGGTCTTTCCGTCCACCACTTCCGTGAGGATGATCTCCTCATCCGGCTTTCCGATGGCCACCACCAGCAGGGGATGGATCTCATCCGGCAGTCCGGCAGTCTTCCGGACAGAATCTGCCTTGAAATTGCCGATCATACATCCTCCCAGCCCCATCTCCACGGCAGCCAGAAGCATGGTCTGAGCTACGATCCCCACATCCTTCTGGTAGCGGGACAGGTTGGGATCGATCCTGCTGTCCTGACAGATGACGATAAAGGCAGTGGGTTCTTTCCCCGGATGGGGAAGTGTCATCTCCGGCAGGTTCCTGGCCCATTTGGTTTCAGCCTGCATCCGGGCTGTCTTATCCTCCTCATAGACCAGATGGTATTTCAGGGGCTGGTTATTCACACTGGAAGGGCACAGCCTGGCTGCCTCCACCATCTCAAGAAGTTCATCTCTGGTGACCTTCCTGCTGTGATCGTAACCGCGATAGCTTCTGTTTTTTCTGACCAGGTCGATTAATCTTTCCATATCTCCTCTCCTTTCCATGTTCGATCATGAATTTCTCCTGTATCCAGTTTATCCCTTATCCCCATATATCGTCAAGTCAGGTAACCATGAAAATATGATTGACAATTTTCTGTCATAAGGTAGAATAAACATAGACTAAATCATCGGGAGAAAGCAAATATGAAAGATACCCAGATGCTTCAATCCAAGGCATACGACCATCTGATCGGATTGATCAAAGACGGAAAACTGAGAGAAGGGGAATATTATTCCCTGAATAAGATGGCCCAGGAAGCCGGGGTATCCCGCACTCCCTTCAGGGATGCCGTACTCCGTCTGGAGCAGGAACGTTACATCGATATCTTTCCAAGTAAAGGATTTACTCTTCACAAGATGACCGAAGAAGATATCCTGGAGACCTATCAGTTACGGTTTGCCCTGGAAACCTACTGCTTCAAGCAGCTCTCCATCCATCTGGATACGGAGAGAGGCAGACAGTATTACAAAAAACTGTCCGATAAACTGGAAAGCCAGTATGAGATCATTGACACCAGCCATAACAGCGAGGATTTTGCCCGTAAGGATTATGAATTCCATCGCAGCGTGGTCCAGTTCGTGGGAAATGAATCGATGCTGGAGATCTACCGCCGCTTTATGTACCGGATCTTCTGGCAGACAGTCACTTCATTTCTTCAGGAAGGAAGAATGGAGGATACGGTTAAGGAACACCGGCAGATCATGGATATGATCAAAAATCATCAGCTGACTGAACTGGAAGATCTGATCATGGACCACCTGAACATCGCCCAGGAGATCAATCTCAAGATAATAAAAAACTGAAGCCTGTACCATATGGCATATTAAAAGAAGCCGGATCAATAACGATCCGGCTTCTTTGTGTTTCGATCAGATAAGATTAATCTGTATCCTCTGAAGATTTATTCTTCTCCTGTGATCAGTCCTCGATCTCAGCGATACATACTACCTGGCTGGAATCCAGTCCTTTGATGCGGAGAGGTGCATTGATGAATCTTGTGATCTTTGCTCCCTTGGGGATCTCGGAAAGATGCATATCTTCTACACCTGTACAGAACTTGCCTGTGTAATATCCAAGGATATGTCTGTGGCAATCCGGCGGTAATTCTCCCTCCGGGCAGGATGCGGATGCGGATCCGATTGCCAGGAAGTCCATACCGATACCTTTCAGGTTCGGGAAGTTCTCTGTCAGATAATCTCCGGCGCTGGGTGCGATGTAGGCGCCTTCATTCTGGTAGATGTTCTGGTCCGTGTCACGATACTGCTCCATTCCTGTACGGATCAGGGCGAAGGAAACTTTGGAAAGAGTATCTGCAAAAGGCTCCAGATCTTCTTTGTAGATTCCCTGTGCCGGTCCCTTGGGGATCTCAAGGAGAGCAACTTCTGTATGGCAGAAATACTCGATACCCAGCTCATTGATGCTGAGGCCGTCTTTTACGAAATGACGCGGAGCATCCATATGAGTTCCACAATGATTGGGAACAGATGATACAAAGCTGCAGAACGGGGTTTCTTCACATACGTCTGTGCACTGCTGTGTGGAAACTACCGGCTCACCCGGCCATGCGTATCCGTCGGGATCAAGGATGTGGGATAAGAACATAAACATAGTGTTTTCCTCCTTTACATAAGATTGATTTATTACATTACATTATATTTGTGTTTATTGGATATATATTATTATAAATTTATCTGGTCAATACTTCAACCGCTTCCTTCAGAGTTTCGATCTCACCTACATTACCCGGGAAGATAACATATGGAGTCTGTGGGAATTTGCTCTCGGAACCTGTCTGCCATACCGGGATACCAGGTTTGATCTGTCCCAGAACATTGGCTTTCTTAACAGCCAGAGCCTTGGTTCCCACGTCGCTG
>CAJGDH010000282.1 GCA_904502145.1 uncultured Eubacterium sp. | reverse complement strand
TACTGCGGCATATGGCTCTCTTCCATGTAACGGTCCCGGAAATACAGCTCGATCATGGCAATGGAACGGACCACCTGCAGATCAAGCTTCTTCAGGTCACTTTTGTCTTCCCTGTGCCTGAGCTGGAAGGAGATGGCCGATCTGCCGGTCCTCCTGCCGCTTCTGCCCAGTCTTTGTACCATGCTGGAGATCGAGGGAGGATCGGTGGCCTGAACCACCTCGTCCAGATCTCCGATATCGATACCCAGTTCCAGGGTCAGGGTCGTGCCGGTGAGGATGGGTCCGTCGGTCATCTTCATCAGCCTCTCCGTCTCCTCCCTGCCGCTCTTGGATATGCTCCCGTGATGGACATGATAGATATCCGGGAGCCGGTAGGCCAGGGCCATCTCCCTGACCCCGGAGATGATGCGTTCACACTCCATCCTGGACCGGGTAAACAGCAGACTTCTCTTTCCTCTGGTATGCTTTAGGATCTTCTTGAAATATCTTTCCGGATAATCCACCTTCCCGATCCGGGTGGCCGTCAGGGAACAGGTCACATGCTGGTCTCCTGCCGCGTAGGACAGGACCTTTCCGGTCCGGCCGCTCCCCATATCCAGGAAACGGATGGCCAGCTCCCTGTTCTGAATGGTGGCGGACAGGCCGATCCGTACAGGCCGGCATCCGCTCAGGCGCTGCATCCTCTCCAGCAGGGTGAGCAGCTGGATCCCTCTCTGGTCATTGATAAAAAAGTGGATCTCATCGATCACCACAAACATCAGGTTGAAAAACAGGGGTCTGATCCTCTCCGCATGACAGCAGAACATAGCCTCCAGGGACTCCGGAGTCATCTGGAGGATCCCCGAGGGTTCTTCCATCAGCTTCTCCTTGCGGTAGACGGAAGAGTCACCGTGCCATTTGGTGATGGTCAGTCCCGTCCCTCTGATCATATCCTCGATCCTGAGGAACTGGTCATTGATCAGGGCTTTTAAGGGACTGATATAGAGGATCCCGACACCGGGCCCGGGGGGATTATCCCCGGAGGTTTCCGAGTCCCGGGCACAGATCTTGCTGATGGCCGGAAGGAAAGCTGCCTCCGTCTTGCCCCGGGCAGTCCCTGCCATGAGAAGCAGATTGTGGTTCATCTCCTCTATGGCTTCGATGGCCGAGATCTGAAGGGGGTTCAGGTGTACCCATCCCTTCTCATAGATATAGTCCTGTATGAATCCGGCGAGGCTGTTGTATGCCTCCTGCTCTGTCATGCTCATGTCTGGTCCTCTGCTCTGTACCCCTTTGCGGGTCCTGCCTGTAACTTCTTTTCTCTATGGTATGCCTGGCCGGTCAGATTGTAAACCCTTCGTATTTCAGGCTTTCTTCCTCTTCCAGGTCATCCAGGTCGGCCTGGCCGATCATGGAGGGTGTCGTCTCAAGTCCCGTTCCTTTATAAAGGAAATCCTCCATGGTATCCCCGGACCGGTGCTCAGCCTTAAGGTTGAGGATGGTAAGGAAATCCCTCAGGAACTCCCTGGGGGTCAGATGGTTGACCGCCCCGATCCTCCTGTATTCAAAATCCACAAACTGGATACGTTCTTCTTCCGTAAAATAGAATTCATTTTCGCTGCCCTCATGATGGAGCATGAAATGCATGGCCTCCACCCGCTCCAGAAGAACGGCAAACTCTTCCGGTGTCAGCATGGAAAGCTTGATGATGGGCGCTCCCAGGATCTCATCCCCCTGGAGGGATGACACGTTCAGCCTGCTTTTCAGGGCTTCGTAGGAGAAGAGTCCCCGCCTGCTGTCATGGATGGAGGACGGGATCCCACAGAGGATGATCCCCATGTGGTCCGCCCCGTTTCCGTAACAGTCATTGTACATGGAAAGCAGACGTTCAAAATTGTGTTCCCTGGTAGTGGAATTCACGATATTTCTTGTGATCTGGGTCAGTTCGTCCAGGATCACATAAAGGCCGGTATAACCCAGCGCTTTGAAAAAGGCCGCCCAGATCTTCAGGTAGGAGAACCAGTTTCCGTCCTCCACGATCTCGGAAAAACCGCAGGCCTTTCTGGAGGTTGTCTTGTTGACATATTCCCCCCGGAACCAGCGGAGCAGGTTGTCCTTCCGGTCCTGATCCTGTTTGCCGTAAGCTTCTGCGTAGGCACAGAGTACCTCGTAAAAATCGTATCCGTGGGGGAGCTGCTGGATCTCCTTTTTCAGGCTCCCGGCCCAGGCTTCCTCCGATGCATCTTCCGCTGTCATCCTGCCGGCGAACCTGTCCAGAACAGATTCGAGGGCACTGCCCCCCGGCTTTTCCTTCGAGGATAATCTGGACAGGAGCACCCTGTAGGTCTCCAGCCCCTCCTTCTTTGAGCCGCAGAGCTTCCGGTCTGCCGCCAGTTCACAGTCCATGACCAGGAACCCACGGAACAAGGCTTCATTTTTGATCAGGCGGGCCATGAAACTCTTACCGGTTCCGTAGGCGCCTTCCAGAAGACGGAAGGTGGAATATCCTTCCGCGATCCTGTCCAT
>CAJGDH010000281.1 GCA_904502145.1 uncultured Eubacterium sp. | reverse complement strand
TGTTAAACTTGCAGCTCTTAAGGTTGACGGTGGAGCTTGTAAGAATGACTTCTTAATGCAGTTCCAGGCAGACATCATCGATGCTCCTGTTCTTCGTCCGCAGTGTGTTGAGACAACAGCTATGGGTGCTGCTTACCTTGCAGGTCTTGCAGTTAAATATTGGAACAGCAAAGAAGACGTTATCGCTAACTGGGCTATCGACAAGAAATTCGAGCCGGCTATGGACGAAGCAAAACGTGCTGAGTTACTCAAAGGCTGGAAGAAAGCTGTTAAATTATCCTACGGTTGGGCAAAAGACTGATCGGATCGCTGATTTAGCATCTTAATATCCTATCAAAAAATCATTTGGGCTGCCGCTCTTTGAGCGGCAGCTCTTTTTACCAGAGGGGGTTTTTTAAAGGAAAGATCTCCCTGGTAAGCATCGGGTCTGCCGGAGGCAGTCCCGAGGAAAAGGAGAAAGTGGAAAAAGGAGAAATCGTCTATGGAGAACACCTGTAAAGTAACCTATCTCGACCACAGCGGATTCCTCCTGGAAACCGGGAGCCGGTATCTGTTATTTGATTTCTGGAAGGGGGAACTGCCTCCCCTGTCCTACGATAAGCCTCTTTATATCTTTGCTTCCCACTCACACCGGGACCACTATAACCGCAGGATCTACAAGCTGGAGAATTCCTGCAGGAAGGTGACCTATATCCTGGGCTTCGATATCCCGGATATGGATAATTCATGGAAAAAAATGGAGCACGCCATGATCGTGGATGCCAACCGGACTTACCTGCTGGATGATATGCAGATTGAGACCCTCCTGTCCACGGATGAGGGCGTTGCCTTTATGATACAGACTGACGGGCTGTCCATCTACCATGCGGGGGACCTGCACTGGTGGGAATGGTCCGACAGGGAAGAAGAAAGAAACAGGATGAATATCCGGAATTATAAATATGAGATCAGTAAGATCGCGGGCAGAAAGTTTGATCTGGCCTTTGTTGTACTGGACCCCCGGCAGGCGGAGTTCGGCGTGAAGGGCATGGATCTCTTCCTGTCGGAAGTCGGCGCGAGATTTGTCTTCCCCATGCATTTCTGGGGTGATTTCGGACTGGTGGCAAGATACAGGAAAGAGAATCAGCTGAAATATGTCACCAGCCGGATCATGGAGATCACCGAGACCGGTCAGGAGTTTGTCCTGCAACTGTAACATCGCATCTCATATTGAATTCTTTCGGCCGGTTATGATATAATTACAGAGGAGAAGCATACAAGATTATCACTAGGAGGGTATGACAACCATGGTTCGAGCGGAAATGACCGTTGAGAGTGCACAGGGTATTCATCTGGCCCCGGCCAACCTGATTGCCGAAACTGCAGATAAATTTGCGTCACAGATTCATTTCAAGACAGAATATATGGATCTCAATGCCAAGAGCATCATCAATCTGGTAGGCGGGACCCTGCGCAAAGGGGATAAGGTCCTCTGTGTATGCAACGGACCTGATGAAAAGGAAGCCCTGGAGGCGATGAGAGAACTCCTGTCCCAGGATCTTGACGCTCTGCTGGAAGATAAATCATAAGAATGGTCTGAATCAGAAGAAGATAAGAAGAGGCTGCCGCATTTTTCGTGCGACAGCCTCTTTTCTCATGTATTGCGTTCTTTTTCTTATTCCACGCCCTCCGCAGCTGCTGTCTCCTCCTTCTTCTTATCCAGGATCTCTTTCTCCTTCTCCCTCCTGAATTTCTGCAGGTTCGGCCGCATGATGCGGATCAGTGTATGGTAATTCTTTTTATTTTCCAGGAAATAATTGACTTCGGCACCGTAGAAGACCATGGACATGCAGAAATACATCCAGGTCAGCAGGATCATGATACCGGCCATACTTCCGTAGATATAGGTAAAGTTGCTGAAGTTGTCCATGTACAAGGCGCAGAGCTTGGACACCAGGATCCAGCCCAGGGAGGCGACGATGGCTCCCGGGTACTGCTTCCAGAAATTACTCTTCCGGGCAGGAATAAAACGGTAGATCCACATAAATATGAAGACTAGGACCAGGAAGGTGACGATGGACCCCCTGTTGATCATCAGCGCGGCCACGGATTCCAGAAAAGGAAACCGGTCCACAATGAAGTGGTAGAGCTGGTTCCCGAATACCCAGAGAAGGAGCATGGCCACGATCACCACGGTAAACAGCAGGGTGTACAGGAGGCTGAATGCCCTCAGCACGAAGAAGTTCCGGTTGTCCTCGATATCGTACACGGAGTTCAGTCCCTTAACGATGGAATAGATCCCCTTGGACGAGGACCAGAGGGCCAGGACGATGGAGATCGTGAATACGGTGTAACCGGTCTTGTGATAGATCTCATTGATGATGCCCACGATGAGGGAGTCACTCTCAAAGGAGATCAGCTGTGTCAGTATATTCTGAATATCCCCTTTGGTGAAGGGAAGAAATTTGGCCAGAGTCAGGAAAAAGATCATAAAGGGGATGAAAGACAGGAGGATAAAGAAAGCGGACATGGC
>CAJGDH010000280.1 GCA_904502145.1 uncultured Eubacterium sp. | reverse complement strand
GCAAGAAATCCCTTCCTGCCATCTGTCCTGTGCCCTTTACAGAACAGCATGACCTGCTCACTGGCCAGGGCACAATCCTCCATGGTTACAACCGGGTAAGAGATCACATCCCCCGGCTCAGGAAAGAAACTGTCGCCGACTTCAAGGTAGTCAGATACTGAAGGAAAAATCTTTCCGGTCCGTCTCCAGTGTAAAAGCCAGCTGAATATCAGTATTGCAATCTGCGAAACCGGGAAGGCCATAAATACGCCGCGGACACCAAAACGCACTGCAAGAAGGGCGGCTGACATAGTCAGTACAGTAAGGTCGGAGGAGACCCCCATCCATTGTGCTTCCCTGATCAATCCCACTGCCTGAAGATAGCTGATCCTGCAATGAACCAGGATGGAAAAAGGGACGGTGAACATGATGCAGATGAGGGCAAAAAGCAGCAATTCCGCGGAAGCATCAGTCTCCGTCAGCGCGATTGACAGGGGGTAGGCGCTGACTGCCAGGATAGCTATAGTACCTATAGACAGGAACACATTGTAACGAAGCGCCAATACACTGACTCCTTCCAGATCCTCCCCATTCTTCTCCCCGCAGCAGATCCCGGTCAGCATGCCCACAGCGCCTGCAATCCCTTCTGCAATGATCAGGATGGTGTAACTGATGGTGCCATGCAGGGAATAGACAAAAGTGCCTGCCACACCCCCTGTAAAGGATACGAGGGAGATAAAAAGTAGTGAACGAAATGTATCCGCCAGGGAGAGAAAAGCCTTGGGAGCGGAAGAGAATAAGATCTCTTTTAACTCTGTGAAACGGATCATGACAAAATGAAGCCTGATAACCCTGTCATGCCTCAGAAAATGCAGTATCGAGATCATGAAATAGACCAGGGCTGACGCGGAGGTTGCAAGACCGATGCCGAAAAGTCCCCATCCGAAGCGGACACTGAGCAGGTCAAGGACGATATCCGTTACACATCCGCATATTGAGGCAATGGAGATGAGTCTGTTCCCGTTGTCCAGGATCACGATGGGAGTCATAATGCAAAAGAGCACATAGGGCACGATCTCGAAGGACAGTCCATAGAGATACTCAGCTGCCAATGGCCGTAATGCAGCTGTCCTCCCTCTCCCGCCGAACAGAACAGCCATCCGGGGCACGCTGAGAAAGGAAAATGCCGTAAGGATAGTCAGCAAAGCGGCAGCAAAAAAGAAGATCTGATTGAACTGCCTGTCCACCTTGTCGATCTTACCGCCACCCAGGTCTCTGGCACATACCGTCTGTATTCCTGTCGCAAGACCTGCCGCCGGAATCTCCAGCAGATAAAAGAAGGGACTTGCCAGGGAAACTGCCGCGATCTCTGTCTCACCATAGAAGACACACACGATCACATTGTCGATCAGGACTGCAAGGGTCATGGTGAAGACGGCAATAAAGGCCGTGGCAAAGGACAGGAAAAACATGCGTTTTTGAATTTTGCTGATGTAGATCCTATGTCTGAACACTGGGCTTCCCTCTCTCATTGTGTTATGCTCTCACTGTATTATGCTCTCACTGCGTTATACTTTCACTGTATTATACTTCTTATACCTGAAGCATATCATATCTCTATCCTATTCACCATAAAAAAAGAACCCGGCCATGAGAAAAATCCTCATGACCGGGCTTATCAATTCTCAATTAATGGAATGGCTTGATTTCTTCCCCGCTGATGATCTCTTCCTCTGCAGAGAACACGATTTCTTCGCTGCCTGCAGGCAGTTCTCCTGCGTATGCAGTAAAGGTCGAAGCCAGGATCAGCGCGGCCGCCACAATCACGGCAACCATTTTCACAAATATATTCATACTGTACTCCTTTCACCGAATCTTTGGGGTTTTCGGACTACCTTATCTGACCCCGATGTGGAGCCTTTGATTGGAGAAGCTGAAGCAGGTGTCAGATCGCTTGCTCTGCGGGACCGGATCTTTGCCCTCGAACCAGACTTTCATTGAGCGGTCAATGAACAGATTTCCGTCTTTGCTTCCACCGAATCCGTGTCCGATGATGTGCACATTGTCACTCTGTCCGTCTTTCAGTTCCACATTCCGGAGCCACAGGGACAGTTCTCCTCCGTTGATCCTTACGGTTCCTTTACAGTCACCGTCGGCGATCATTGCTTTCTGTGTGCTGGCTCCGATTGCTGCCCCTCCAAAGGAAGCGATTGCCTCCACATTTCCTCCGTTGATGGTGATAGTTGCCCCGGATTTCACGTCTCCGTGCAATCCCGTACCGATGGCTGCTGCACCGGTATAGTTATAAGCGCTGCGGCTTTCCTGTTTTATCCCGTTTACGGCATAAGCATGTACATCACCGTTATTGATGGTGATGGAACCTGAAAAATCACCACCGCCCATGAAAGATACATAAGCTCCGGAGCCGATGGCTGCACCGTCATCTTCGCTTTGCGCTACAACCGTACCTCCATCGATGACGATCTTACAGCTGCTGTTGTTACCGCCACCGCCGCCGATGGCTGCGCCGCTGTCTAAGGTC
>CAJGDH010000279.1 GCA_904502145.1 uncultured Eubacterium sp. | reverse complement strand
TGGATGCAGTCTCTGAAGCCGATTCATCCGAATAGCCGTAATCATCTGTGGATCCGGATTCCTGGACATTCTCATCGGTCTTGATGGAACTGATCCTTCCCTGCCAGGTGGTATCATCCACTCTGGAACGGACGATCACCTGGTCCCCTTCATTGAGGTCGGACATATTTGTCTCAGTGATCTTTCCTTTTATCCGATAATCACCGATGGACTGGATAGTCATATATACGGAGCTGTCCTCACCGTTGTCCATGTCACTTTCCACGGAATCTTCATCCGTTGCGCTGGACTGCCCCAGGGCGACGTTGATCTTCTTGATCACCCCGTCCATCTTGCTTTTTACCGTTGCATCTTTGATATTGTCCTCGATCTTTTTGATTTCTTCTTTACAGGACTTGATACTGTATTCATTTTTCTTGATGGTGGTCTGCGCCGTGAGGATCTGGGTCTGGAGTTCGATCTTCTCACTGGTGCTTGCTGAATTCAGGTCGGACTGGTAGGTGGCAATATCTCTGGTAAGCTGATTGCTCTCATTCTGCATCGTCTCCATCTCCAGTTCTTTCCGTTCCTTATTCAGTTTAAGTTCTTCCGTGTTGTACTTGAAGAGAGGGTCATTCTTCCTTACTTCATCTCCGACTTTGACGTAACATTCTTCCACGGACATGTCGGCTTCCAGGGTAATCTTCCAGGATTCCTGTGCCTCCACCTCTCCGGTGAAACGGTTGGAACCGCCGTTGGCCGTCCCCAGTCCGCCAAGGATCCTGACGGATTCCACATATACCTTTCCCTCACTCCCGCTGTCAATGTTCCGGTAGAGGAAAAAGATCCCTACCCCTATCAGGAGCAAAGCTGCCAGAGCGATGATAATGATCTTCTTCGGGCTTTTCTTCTCTTCCTCCAGGTTTACAAACTCCGGATCATCCGAATTCAGACCCAGAGGATCGGAATCCCCCTCTGTCTCTTTCTCTTCTGCGGTAGTATCCGCAGCCGCTGAAGCGTCTGCATCCCCGAGGATATCTTCCTCCCCGGGATTGCCTTCTTTTGCGGCAGTATCTATTTCCACGGGAGTATCTACATTCACGAGAGTGTCTTCCGAAAGACCCCCGGAATGTTCTATATCATCAACAAAGGACTGCGGATTCACTTCACCCTTTGTCTTCTTTCTACGAATCATGTCTCTCCTCCTGTTCCGTTTTAATCACCTAGGTATGATACCATATAATAAGGAAAAAAGCACCTCTCACCGGCAAAATTAAAAGAATATTCACATTTTCGGAGAAATCTTGTGATTTTCTTTCAATTCATTTACGTGCCGCGCCTCAGGGCCCTGCCGGTACCCTTTTCGCGTCTGCAGCCGACTAGTATTTATAAAGGTATCTGTTGATCTCCCACTCAGTGACGGCGGTCTGATATTCCTTCCACTCCTGCTTTTTAGCCTGGAGATATTTCTCATATACTGACCGGCCCAGTACACTTTGTACAAAGGGGTCCTCCTCCATGGCCCGGATGGCTTCCCCCAGATCGGAAGGCAGCCTCTCGATGCCGAGAGCGTCCATCTCTTCCGCCCCCAGCAGGCAGGCATCCTGCCCAACCGGTTCCGGCGGTTCGATCCGACGGCGTATTCCGTCCATTCCCGCGGAGATGCAAAGGGCCATGGCAAGATAGGGGTTGGCCGCACAGTCGGGACTGCGCAGCTCGATTCTGGTCCCCTGTCCTCTTGAGGAAGGGATACGGATCAGAGGGCTGCGGTTGACCTGGGCCCAGGTGAGATTGACCGGGGCTTCAAAGCCCGGAACAAGGCGTTTATAAGAATTAACCAGAGGATTGCACACCGCAGTGATGCCCTTGGCGTGGGCCAGGAGCCCGCCGATAAAATACCGGCATTCCCGGCTCAGTCCCATCGGCTGGCTTTTATCAAAGAAACTGCTCTTCCCCTCCCTGGAGAGGGAAATGTTGATATGCATTCCGGAACCGTCCACCCCTTCAAGAGGCTTGGGCATAAATGTCGCGTACAGGCCATGGCTGCCTGCCACCGCTTTGACCGCCATCTTAAATGTCTGGATATTGTCCGCGGTCCTCAGGGGATTGGCATAATGAAAATCCACCTCATGCTGTCCCGGCGCAGTCTCATGGTGGGATCCTTCCACGATAAATCCCATCTCCTCCAGGGTCAGGACGATATCCCTCCTGGCATTTTCTCCCTGGTCCAGAGGGGAGATGTCAAAATATCCTGCCTTCTCTACGGTCCTTGTGGTGGGCTGACCATGGGCATCTGAGGGGAAGAGAAAAAACTCGCATTCCGGTCCGATGTCAAAACGGTATCCCTGATCGGCAGCTTCCCTCACCACTTTTTTCAGCAGGTAGCGGCAGTCCCCTTCAAAAGGGACGCCCATGGGCCTGTAGACATCGCAGATCAGTCTGGCTACCCTGCCTTCATGTTCCCTCCAGGGAAGGATGGTGAAAGTACTGAGATCAGGGTACAGGTACATATCCGACTCCTCCACCCTGACAAAACCGTCGATGGCGGA
>CAJGDH010000278.1 GCA_904502145.1 uncultured Eubacterium sp. | reverse complement strand
GGTTCTCGATGACCCATTCATTTCCTCCGATCAGGTCTCTGGAGGCCATGAGCATGCCGGTGAGAACCAGTTCCTTTACCGCGTTTGCATTGGCTCCGGGAGTATTGAAGACCACGATACCCTTCCTGGCATAATCATCCACAGGAATATTGTTGGTCCCTGCGCCGGCTCTTCCCACTGCACACAGATTGGGCAGATCGGTCAGATCATGCATGCTTGCGCTGCGGACCAGCACTGCCTGAGCCTCCCGGATATCCTCCACCTCTTTGAAGGTGTCCGGCAGACGGTCAAGGCCAACCTGGGCGATGGGGTTTAAACATTTATATTGATACATTGTCATTGTGCTCCTTTTTTATCTGCTGCTTGTTATCCGGATAATTACAGGTCCTCCTCGGCGAAGGCTTCCGCGATGGAACCGCCGGGAGCTACCATGGGCCAAACCTTCTCATCACTGTCGATCTGGCAGTCGATAAGATAGAATTCTCCGGACCCCATGGCTTCTTTGAAGGCCTCCTCGAATTCCCCGATGGTGGTCACTCTCTTTGCTCTTCCGCCCATGGCTTCTGCCACCTTCACGAAATCGACCTTATCCCTGAGGGTCGTATTGGAATATCTGCCGCCGTAGAAGAGGGTCTGCCACTGGCGTACCATACCCAGTACATGGTTGTTGATCACCACTTCGATCACGGGGATCCCTGCTCTTGTGGCGGTGGCGATCTCCTGCATATTCATTCGGAAACAGCCGTCTCCCGCAATATTGACCACAACCTTGTCCGGACAGCCTGTCTTGGCTCCCAGGGAAGCACCGAGGCCGTATCCCATGGTGCCCAGACCTCCGGAGGTAAGGAATCTGCGGGGTTCCGGATAGTGGTAGAACTGGGCAGCCCACATCTGGTGCTGGCCTACCTCGGTACAGATGATGGCCTCACCGCCGGTGAGTTCCTCAATCTTTTCCACGATGGCCGGACCGGCAAGCTTGTCCTGATGATAAGTCAGGGGGTATTCTTTCTTCAGCTCCAGGATATGGTCAAGCCATTCCTTGTGGGACTGCTGCTGCAGCCTTTTGTTGATCATGGTGAGAGCGGCTTTTACATCCCCGAGGATACCGATATCGATCATGATATTCTTATTCATTTCCGCGGAGTCCACATCGATCTGGATGATCTTTGCATTGCCGGCAAATGTGTCGGCATTGCCGTAGACACGGTCGCTGAAGCGGCATCCGATGGTCACCAGAAGATCGCATTCCGACACTCCGAAGTTGGAGGTTTTGGTTCCGTGCATTCCCAGCATGCCGGTGTATTTTTCATCCTTGCCGGGATAGACGCCTTTGCCCATCAGGGTATCACAGACCGGTGCGTCAAGAAGCTTTACAAATTCCCTGACTTCTTCCGAAGCATTTGCCAGGGTACATCCTCCTCCGAGAAGAACAAAGGGTTTCTCGGATGCTTCGATGGCATCAAGGGCCGCCTTGATCTTGTTCTCCTGGATGGTCTCACTGATGGGATAGATCTTCTCCGGCTCCTTGCTCTCATAGAAGGTGGTAGCCGCAGTCACATCCTTGGTAATATCCACCAGGACAGGACCCTTACGTCCGGTCTGGGCGATACGGAAAGCATGGCGGATGGTATCTGCCAGGTCCTCGATATCCTTCACGATGAAATTATGTTTTGTGATGGGCATGGTCACACCCTTGATATCGATCTCCTGGAAGGAGTCCTTACCCAGAAGGCTGACACCTACGTTGCAGGTGATGGCCACGATAGGGATGGAATCCATGTGGGCGGTGGCGATCCCTGTCACCAGGTTGGTCGCCCCGGGCCCGGAGGTGGCAAAACATACACCCACCTTGCCTGTGGCTCTGGCGTAACCGTCCGCTGCATGGGCAGCCCCCTGTTCGTGGGAGGTCAGGATATGCCTGATCTCATCACTGTGTTTGAACAATTCATCATATATATTCAGGATGGTACCTCCCGGATAACCGAAGATGGTATCCACTCCCTGCTCTTTTAAACATTCGATCACGATTTCCGATCCGTTAAGAATCTGTTTCATTGCTGCTTCCTCTCATTCTCTATCTGATCTGATCCAGATCAAGTACTGCTCCTCTGTTTCCTGAAGTAACCAGGGCCGCGTAGCGAAGGAGGTATCCTTCCTTGACCTTCGGCTCTCTCGGCTGCCATTTTGCTCTTCTTGCTTCCATCTCTTCATCGGAGATATCCACGTTCAGGCTGTTGTTGGGGATATCGATCTTGATGATGTCTCCCTCCTCAACCAGAGCGATGGGGCCGCCCACTGCCGCTTCGGGTGAAACATGGCCGATGGAAGCGCCGCGGGAGGCGCCGGAGAAACGGCCGTCTGTGATGAGGGCAACGGATGCGCCCAGTCCCATACCGGCGATGGCGGAAGTGGGGTTGAGCATCTCACGCATGCCGGGACCGCCTTTGGGGCCTTCGTAACGGATAACCACCACGTCGCCGGCCACGATCTTACCGCCCTTGATGGCTTCGATGGCATCTTCTTCACAGTCAAATACACGGG
>CAJGDH010000277.1 GCA_904502145.1 uncultured Eubacterium sp. | reverse complement strand
GTTCTTTATGGATATCCGCCAAACTGTTTGGATTCATGTAAACCTTGATGATGGTCTCCGGATCCAGACGGTAGACTTTTCCCTTCGCCCCGGAGCCGATCATCTCGCACCCCTCCACGGAAAGGCGGCGATAGGCTCTCTCCACAGGCATCATCATGGTAAATCCTGTCATCTCCAGAATATCGTAGACGTCATTGGAGGCATTTATGATCTTAATCTGCCCCCGCCTCTTCCGTATACGCAATATGATACGCAAGCCGGAACTTGAAATATATTCTAATTTCTCCGCATCTAATACGATGCTGTCAAAATCCGCTCCGGAGCATGCGTATATGATCTCTTTCTCAATCTCCGACGAATTATTGGTATCGATTCTGCCCTCAAGCCGGATATACAGAATCCTGTCTTTCACTTCAATCTTCATAATTCTTTACTCACTTATTCAAATTCAATCTCTCCCATTTCCAGGAAACATCCATGGGTTTGCGCCGGCAACTCTCACACAATCTTCATCACATTTATCAGTAATACCCAGGCAAGGCCATAGTAAGTAACCACGGCAACCAGGTCATTTACCGTGGTGATCAGGGGACCGGAGGCCACAGCGGGATCCACGTTGATCCGGTGAAAGAACATGGGGATCAGCGTCCCCACCAGACTTGAGATGATCATGGCGACCATGAGGGAGAAGCCGACACAGCCGGAGATCATAAATGCATGGGCAATGGTATTGTGTTTAAAGAAAAATACATAAAGACCAATGAAGAAGAAGGCCAGGGTTCCGAGGAAAAGTCCGTTGGAGAAGCCTACCCTCATCTCTTTTAAGACCAGGCCGAATTTCTGGCCACCCGTAAGGTTCTCATCCATGAGGACACGAATGGTCACAGCCAGGGACTGGGTTCCGACATTTCCGGCCATATCCAGGATCAGGGACTGGAAACAGATGACGATGGGCAGAACAGCCACCACCGTCTCAAACACACCCACGACGGAGGATACCGCCAGACCCAGAAACAGGAGGATGATCAGCCAGGGAAGCCTTTTTTTCATGCTCTCCACGGTGGTCTCATTCAGGTCCTCCTCCGCGGTCAGACCGGCCAGTTTCGCGTAGTCTTCACCCATCTCATCATCCACGACTTCGATGACATCCTGGGCGGTCACGATACCCACGATCGCCCCGTCTTTGGATAAAACAGGGATGGAGTCCTCTTCGTATTCCTTGATTCGTTCGATACAGTTGCTGATCAGCTCGTGATCATATACATACGGGTAGGAGGTGGATATGATATCTTCCAGGTCATCCCTTTCTCTGGCGATGATCAGGTCTTTAAGATCAATGGCGCCGTAGAAGGTGTCTTTTCCGTCCAGGACGTAGATGGTGGAGATATTGTCATTCTCCCCCGCCTGCTTGATCAGCTCGTGCATGGCCTGACGGATGGTAAGAAAGCGGTGGATCACGATATAATTCGTGGTCATGACACTACCGATCTCATCCTCGTCATAGGAAAGGATCAGCTTAACGTCACGGCCGGTCTCGGCATCCAGCATCATGACCAGTTTATCCTTGACGCTCTCGTCCATTTCCTCCAGGACATCAACTACGTCATCGGAGTCCATGGCGGAGAGGATTTTTGCCTGATCTTCCATGGAGAAATCCTGCAGATAGACATCGGGATCTTCGATAAAGGTAAAGATCTCGGCAACGCGATCCATACCCAGTATAGGATAGAGGGCCTGACGTTCTTCCTGGGACATCAGCTCCAGGGCGCCGGCAATATCATTCTCATGATAATCATCAAGTTTATCCAGTAATTCTTCTCTGGAAAGACCGCTTCGCAGTATCTCCAATAACTCCTCGACATAACCTGGCTCAGTTAAGATTTCTTTCGTCATCAGTTCTCTCCTCCCTTCCCAATTCTGTAGACAATAAAGCTGCTTTTAAAAAACGATTTTCAATCTCTGAATATTCTATATTTTAATTAATAGTACCGCTTGATCCCTTTCAGAAGGCCGTTGGCGATCTTGTTGAGATTCTTGTCGGATGTTGATGTGCCCTTATCTCCCACCTCGATATCCACGGAGGGAACCGTGGAATAGGAAGTCTGGGTCAGGTCGATCCCCATGGACCCTCCCCCAAAGATCTTGACCCCGGCAGATCTCAGACCTTTCACCAGGTCTGACCCCAGCCGGTTGTGCTGTCTCCAGTGGGATTTTACCGGCTGCATGTTCCGGTAGGACCGCACATTGGGAACACTGATGTAGAAGGCTCCCTTATTGCTGGAGGTCGAGTCAAAATGTATGGCGATATGGCAGTCGGCATTCTTGTTGGCCATGACCGTCCTGGCGATATTATCCAGCTGTGTATTGGAATTCTGACGGATCATCAGAACGTCAAAGCCATTGGCCAGCAGCTTGGATTTCAGTTTGTTGGCCACCCTTAAGTTGGCCGCTGCCTCGCTGCAGCCCCTCAAATCTGTCCCGCTGTTGATGGCGGTGGCATATTTGGACCCTGCAGCCGTGCTGCCGCCGGTGACCTTCCGGCTGCCATTTGGATGGCAGAGGGTTTTTTTG
>CAJGDH010000276.1 GCA_904502145.1 uncultured Eubacterium sp. | reverse complement strand
TATCTGTACTCTGATTCAGCCTAGTTCTTTTTGTCTGATTTGGAATTTGACTTTGAATTGTTTTTATTCTTCTCCGTCGTTTTCTGTGTGTTCTGTTCTTTTTTCTGTTCCGTTTTCTGTTCTGTCTTTTGTTCAGCCTTCGGCGCAGCTGTCGTGGCTGCTGCGGCCTCCTCTTTCTTTTCCTCTTCTTCGGGCTCTGTTTCTGCTGGCCCGGCGGCAGGCTGAACCGTTGAAGCACTCTTTAATACAGCTACTGCCCTTTTTGCTGTAGCAATATTGTTTGATCTGTCTCTGACCACGTAAGTTACCACCGCACCACTCATATCTTCCGCCACATTGATGCTTCTTATGCGAAGCTCGGAAGTAACGTCTCTGTCTTCCTTGTCTGCGGCTGTGACATCGGCGAGGAGCAGTTTTTCATTGATTCCGGGCCTGTAGACAGGTACGGTCCCGGAGTAACTGATTACGGGGAGATTATTGTCCTTACTCTCCTGATAGATACTCAGCCTGGCCAGCTGGGCACCGGTGGCGGCGAGGAAGACAAGACAGAAAAGAAGATTCATCACGATGGTCTTCTTTTTCGGTTTTTTCATCATATCTCCTCCACATCCTCAGTTTCTCTCCGGGCGACGAAGATCAGATAGATCATCATCAGTATTCCCGTTGAGCTGATCAGACCCAGCAAAGCTCCGGCTGCACCGTACATTGCGGCAGACCTGCCTGAAGTCTCCAGAGGAATGAGGGCTTCCTCTACGGTCTGCAAACCGTTTGCCATGATCCTTTTATTCATCTCTCTCATGGCTACCTCCCTGTAGGTATTTGCGATCTCGCAGACCACATAGGGGTCCGGACCGTTCACAGTCAGAGTCACCACAAGAGAATCATCATCCTTACTGATCTCGACCATTTTCAGCAGATCTCCGGCTGTCATGGTCCGCAGAGGCTCAGCGTCCCCTTCAAGGTTAACAAGCACTTCTTCCGCAGTCTGTTCGCTTTCAAAAACATGAACAGCATCCAGAGTCATCTGATGGCTGACTTCAAGGTCACTCATATCCAGCCTGCCGTAATCGCTGTCCGCAGTCCTGGAAAGGATATACACGGAGGTGTCCGCCGAATACATGGGCTGTCTGTCAATCTGCTTGTAGCAGTACAGGAATGTACCGCAAAGTAATGACCAGCAGATGATCACCGGGAAATAAGCCAGTATCATCTTTATAAGGTCATGTATACTGACCACAATTCGTTTTCTCTCTTCCATTATTTCCCGGCCTCCTTATATTTTGTTTCTTCGATCATCAGTTTTCCGTTTATGATACAGCCCCTATGTCCCTCGTCCCCGATGGGGGCAAGGATCTCAAACCGGTCAGTCTGTCCGGAACTGGAAATATATTCCGGCTTGACGGGGGTTGTTCCCATCCACAGGCAGTTCCATACCTTCCCTCCGGTTTTCAGGATCGTCTCAAAAGATTCCCCATATCGGGGGTTGATTACGGCGATATCCGAGATATACCCATTGCCGGCATCGATCAGGAACCCGTTTTCCACTCCTTCGATTCCGCAATTATAGAATTTCCAGCCATTGAGGATATCCCAGGCCTTATACTCAATCCTGACTCCGTTTTTGCCGCCGGCAAAACGGCCGCCATAGACCTGGTTCTCGTTGCACCATCCTCCGATTACAGTCACATAAATGCAGTCCGTGGCACACTGTATGTAATTAAAGGTAAGCTTCACATACTGGTTCCATTTCCCGTCGATTCCGGAGTAAAACTGTATGCCGCCGCCCTTGTCCGCCAGGATCTCGCCAATCTCTATGCGGCAATTTTCAGCGGCATTGATCTTGAAGGCGTAATCCTCACCGGAATAATGGAAGCAGGCATCCTGCCCGTAGATACTCCAGAATTTCTTGTCCGTGATCAGGATAGGCTCACTGATCCTGTAATCTCCCGGCGGAAAATAAATAGTATCGTCCGATGATACCGCTGCCTGGATCGCCTCGGTATCATCTGTCCGTCCATCGCCCACAGCTCCGTAATCCCTGACGGAGACCGGTTTTCCCTCCCGGGTGTCATCCGGACCGGATTCCCCGGTGGTTTCCGCAGCCCGGGCCATGGTCCTGCTCGTAACTGAATGATCCTTGTCTGTTCCGGAAGCGCCCGGCATCATAGAGCATCCAAGCAGGATCAGCATACAGCTGATACAGCATCCGGTAATCAATCGTCTCATTCTTCTCCTCCTTCCCGTGCAGCTGCACCTCTGTGCAGTACACTGGACTTCACTGCCTCTAAAAGATAAGTGAAGGATTTATTCTTCGAAATCAGGGACAAAGCCAGATAGACGATGATCCCTGTCATAATC
This sequence comes from uncultured Eubacterium sp., assembly GCA_904502145.1. Classification (GTDB taxonomy): domain Bacteria; phylum Bacillota; class Clostridia; order Lachnospirales; family Lachnospiraceae; genus Anaerobutyricum. The sequence continues at coordinate 218 of CAJGDH010000276.1, read as the reverse complement.
TGCAATATAAGTTTGATAAGCAGCGGGAGGACCAGCATTCCTTCCGCGTAAACAAGAGCTCCCATGATCACAGCCAGTACCAGATTGGACAGGATATCACGGATCTGGTCTGCAAAACTGTAGTCAAGCAGCTTTTTGTTGGGCCATGCATTGATGATCATGGACAGAATGCTCATGGCCATAAGACTCATTGCCAGAGCCAGAACACTGACCCTGAC
>CAJGDH010000275.1 GCA_904502145.1 uncultured Eubacterium sp. | reverse complement strand
CAGACGGACCATGAGTTTCAGGGCAAATTCCTTTCCCTGTTCCTGGGTATGGCTCTGTCCTGTCATATATTTGGTACATTCACACAGTCCTGCATATCCCAGGGAGATGGTGGAGTATCCGCCGTAGAGAAGCCTGTCGATCTTCTCTCCCTTCTCCAGTCTGGCCAAAGCCCCGTTCTGCCACAGGATGGGGGCCACGTCGGAGGGGGTTCCCAGGAGACGTTTATGCCGGTACATCAATGCCTCATGGCAGAGGTCCAGCCTCTCATCGAGGATCTGCCAGAAGCTGTCCATATCTCCGTCTGAGGAGCAGGCCACATCCACCAGATTGATGGTGACCACTCCCTGATTGAAACGGCCATAGTATTTATTCTTTCCCGGAACATAGTTCCTGGCCTTGGCCACGTTACCGAAGCCGCCCTCGGACCGGTCCGGTGTCAGGAAGGACCGGCATCCCATACAGGGATAGCAGTCACCCTTAAGCTCAAACATCAGCTTCTCGGAGATATAATCCGGAACCATCCTCTTGGCGGTACATTTTGCCGCAAGTTTGGTCAGATACCAGTATTTGCTGTCCTCGTGGATATTGTCTTCTTCCAGGACATAGATCAGTTTGGGGAATGCCGGTGTGACATAGACATCCTTCGCATTCTTGACGCCGAGGATACGTTGGTTGAGCATCTCCTCAACGATAATGGCCAGATCATCCCTGGGCCGGCCTTCCTCCACTTCGTCCAGGTACATATATACCGTCACGAAGGGAGCCTGCCCGTTGGTGGTCATGAGGGTGATCACCTGGTACTGGATCACCTGGACACCCTGCTTGATCTCTTTTCTGACCCGGACTTCCGCGATCTCATTGATCTTCTCCTCATCGAGAGGGATGCCGGATTCCTCGAATTCCGCCCGTACATTTCTGCGGTATTTCTCCCGGCTGATCTGGACGAAGGGCACCAGATGGCTCAGGGTGATACTCTGTCCGCCATACTGGGAGCTGGCGATCTGGGCGACGATCTGGGTCGCGATATTGCAGGCGGTGGCAAAGCTCTTGGGCTGCTCGATGAGGACGTCACTGATGACTGTCCCGTTCATGAGCATATCCTCCAGATTCACCAGACAGCAGTTGTGCATATGCTGGGCAAAATAGTCCGCGTCGTGAAAATGGATGATCCCCTTCTCATGGGCTTCCCACACCCTGTCCGGCAGCAGGAAACGCCGGGTGATATCCTTGCTCACTTCCCCTGCCATGTAATCCCGCTGCACACTGTTGACCGTGGGATTCTTATTGGAATTCTCCTGGATCACCTCTTCATTACTGAATTCCAGGAGGCTTAAGATCTGTTTGTCGGTTGAATTGGACTTGCGGACCAGGGCTCTTCTGAATCGGTAGGTTATGTAATTGCTGGCTACCCGGAAGGCCCTCTGATTCATGATCTGGTTCTCCACCAGGTCCTGGATCTCCTCCACGTTGAGAGCACGGCCCATCCCCTCGCAGATAGTCTCCACATTTCCGGCGATCTCTTCTATCTGTTCAGAGGTGAGTCTGTCCGTCTCCACCACGCTGAGGTTGGCTTTTCTTACCGCCTCGGAGATCTTGGTGGAATCGAACTCAACTTCCTTTCCGCTTCTTTTTATGATATTCATAACCTCAACCTCATCTTTCGTCGGGTATGATAATAAACAGTTTTTTACAGGTATCATTCTAGCACAAGAAATAGTGGAGCGCAATAGACTTTTCCACTATATTTAGTATGAGTTTCTTCTATATATAATAGGCATTGCACAAAAGGACAAAAATCGCACAAAAGAAAATCGAGGATCCTGTCATCCCGGACAAGATCCCCGTCTGTTTGTTTTATGAAATTCTTCCTTTTGCCTTCAGGTATTTCACCAGTGAATCATACAGCCCTTTTCCGTAGGTATTGTTGCGGATGCCTGTATTCATCTTGATACAATCCGAACGGTTGGAGATAAATCCGTACTCGATCAGGCAGGCCGGCATATTGGTGTACTTCAGTACCCTGAGATTGGGGCGGTTCACCAGGCCTCTATCCTCAAGTCCCGTGACGGCCACCGTACCTTTCTGCATATAGGTGGCCAGGTCTTTGGAGTTAAGGTTACCCTTCTTTGTTGTTGAGTTACGGTCATAACTGTAAAGAGTTTCCGTTCCGGTGGATGTACTCTTGTAGGAATTGATATGGACACTGATAAAGATATCTGCCTTCACCTTGTTGGCCAGTTCATACCTTTCATCCAGGGTGGGATAAGTATCCCCGGTCCTGGTGTAGTAAACCTTGAACCTGCTGTCCTTATCAAAATATTTCTTGGCTCCCATGACGATCTTGAGGGTCATGGTCTTTTCCAGGTTACCGTTGCCCTTTGCTCCGGAATCTGAGCCGCCGTGGCCTGCATCCAGGACAAGGACTACCTTGGAGCTGCTGGATGGCGCTGCCACCGGAGCCGGTGTTGAGATCCTGACCGTCCAGTCCGTCACCCTGTAATTAAGTCCCAGAGCCAGACAGACATCCTTGAGGGGAACGATCCATCTCTTCTTCCCGCTGCTCTTGTATTTGGCATAGAT
>CAJGDH010000274.1 GCA_904502145.1 uncultured Eubacterium sp. | reverse complement strand
GAGATCCTTAACTCCATCGGTGACCTGGAGCGGATCGGTGACTATTGTATGAATGTGGCTTATATAGCCAAAGAAATGGAGAATGAGAAGATCAATTTCTCTCCGGATGGAACGAGGGAAATGAACCTTATGATCGAGGCAACCCGTGAGGCGCTTTCCAGCCTGTTTACTTCATTCCGGACCAGAGACCGCCTTATGGTCATAAGAACGGAACCTCTGTCCAATATCATCGAACAGATGAAGGATGTGATGAAAGAACATCATATCCAGAGGCTGCAGGAGGGAATCTGTGACGCCAGCAGCGGAGCGACATTCTTTGACCTGAGCAACAGCTTTGAACGGATCAGTGCCCATGCAGGCAATATTTCCCTTCACATTATCAAACGAATGGAAGCCAACCGGAGTTTTGATGAGATGCACGGGAATACACAGAATATTTCGGGCGATGATTATCTCCGGATCATCAACGAGTACGAGAATTCTTATCTTCTCCCTGTGAAAACAGGAACTGATATGGTAGGATGAGATCAGGGCGGCAAAGAGTGGCCGGGGGTGATTTAGATGCAGACTATTTATATCGTGGAAGATGATGCCAATATCCGGGAAATAGAGTGTTATGCCCTCAGCAAGAACGGTTTTCAGACAAAAGGGTTTGAGATGGCAGTGCCTTTCTATCAGGCACTGGAGCAGGAGATCCCCGACCTTATCCTTCTGGATCTCATGCTGCCGGATGAGGACGGGATGAATGTACTGAAAAAACTCCGGACCGAATCGGTAACCAGGGATATCCCGGTCATTCTGATCACTGCCAAATCTTCGGAAATTGATACGGTTAGAGGTCTGGACAGCGGTGCGGATGACTATATCATCAAACCCTTCAGAGTGATGGAACTGATCTCCAGAGTCCGTGCCTTGCTGAGAAGAAGCGGCACAAGAGAGGTGGAGGAAGAGATCAGGCTGGGAGACATACTGCTGGATCCCTCCAGGAGAAAATGTTTCATCCAGAGCCGGGAAGTGGACCTTACCTACAAAGAGTATGAGCTCCTTCTCTGCCTTATGATCAATGCAGGCATTGTCATGAAAAGAGCTGTTCTGATGGATAAAATCTGGGGAATAGATTACGAGGGAGAATCCCGCACTCTGGATGCCCACATCAAATCTCTCAGAAAAAAACTGGGGGAAGCGGGAGCGCAAATTAAAACTGTCCGGAATGTGGGGTACATCCTGTCATGAAACAATATATCAACAGAAGAATAATGATCATCGCATCTGCCGCCATCCTGATGACGGCAGTTTTCTGCACTCTTGCGTCCTACAGGGTATTCCGGGAAGAGATCAAGGATAACCTGAGGATCTGTACCAGGCTTCTCTCCGACAAGGAAGACATCCGGAATGAGAGGGTTCTGTCCAAGTATGCTTCCGAGCTTTATAATGACAGTATTCGCCTGACTCTCATCAGTGAAGACGGGGATGTCATCTTCGATAATGTTGCCAGGATCGAAAGACTGGATAACCATCTGAACCGGGAAGAGATAGAGAAGGCGATCGAGAATGGGGAGGGTTATTCTGTCCGCCGGTCTGCCACCATCAACCGGACTAACTATTATTATGCCGTTCGCCTTGAGGACGGAAGCATCCTCCGTACCGCCAGAGAGACACACAGTATCATTAATATTTTCTGGAATGCGGTGCCCATGTTCCTGATCGTGATCCTGATCCTCCTGGTGGTCTGCTATTTCAGCAGCCGGGCGCTGACCTCACATCTTCTGGCACCGGTGGAGGCGCTCGCTTCCGACATGGATCATCCGGAGACCATACACACTTATGCGGAATTGGAACCCATCATCGAACATATCCGAAATCAGCATAATGACATCCTGGCCCATGCAAACCTTCGCCAGGAATTCACGGCAAATGTGTCCCATGAACTGAAAACCCCTCTGACTGCCATATCAGGCTACGCCGAACTGATCGAGAACGGTCTGGCAGGAGAGGAGGATACACGGAAATTCGCGGAAGAAATCCATAAAAACGCCAACAGACTTCTCATTCTGATCAACGATATCCTCCGTCTTTCCGAATTTGACGTTCTGACGGAGTCGGATTTCGAGACCGAGGAGACAGACCTTTATGAAATTGCCGGAACCTGTGTGGATATGCTGGCATTCAAGGCCCGTGAACATGACGTCAGCATCCTTCTGGAGGGGGAGAAAACCCTCGTCACGGCAAACAAAGACATGATGGAGGAAGTTATTTACAATCTTTGCGATAACGCGATCCGGTACAATAAACCGGGAGGTTACGTCCATATCTATGCAGGCGATCATACCATTAAGGTATCCGATAACGGGATAGGCATTCCTCCCGAGTATCAGAAGAGGGTATTCGAGAGGTTCTTCCGTGTGGATAAAAGCCGCTCAAAGAGGACCGGAGGAACCGGTCTGGGGCTTGCGATCGTGAAGCATATCGTGACCCTGCACGGGGCGGAAATGACCCTGGAAAGCACGCCGGAGCAGGGTACTGAGATCACCATCCGGTTTCCGGATAAGTGATACAGCCTGCCGCCGGTTAATACTTTTTTG
>CAJGDH010000273.1 GCA_904502145.1 uncultured Eubacterium sp. | reverse complement strand
CTGGTGGACTGCCTGGTCCATATCGGCCATTGCATCGCCCATGAGATCGGAGCCCGCTTCCATATCCCCCACGGAGCAGCCTGCGCCTATGCATTTCCCGAGATGGTGCGCCATATCGCCGGGGCCCGCAGAGATAAGATCCTCTATACCGGAGAGCTTCTGGGAGTAAGGTTTACCGGAGATGAATCTCCCGAGGAGATCGCTTCCAAAACCATAAAAGCCTACAAGGAATTCCGGGATGTTACTCTGGGACTTAAGCCCATCGCCTCCTATGAACCCGACCACTGCAAGGTGAACCTGGACATGGCGGAGCATATCCTGAAGGATCCCATCACCGCCATGACTCCGGAGAAAGTGAATGTGGAGGATATCCTCTTTATGCTCTACCGGATCTTTGTGGAATAGAAACAACTATAATTTGTATAATAGGAGCAGCTATAATAAGAAAAGCCATCAGCAGTATGTCCGAAAATAATCGGGCATGTTGCCGATGGCTTTTTTGCGTTTTGATCTTGTGTTCAGATGAAACTGCCGGATCAGATATCCAGCGGGTGAGCCGTAGCCGCTTTCAATGTATCTATGAAAGCGTTTACCGCAGAGCGGCAGGCAGATTCCGTTCCGTACAGAACCGCACCGCTGGAGTTGGCATGGCTCGGCGGATACCAGTAATGGGCGATCTTGGTATCACTGGATTTCAGGGCCTTATCCAGGGCGAAATTGGTCTCGATGGGGCCGCCCACCAGGTAGGCATAGGACATGCCTTCAGGGATACCGAAGATCTCCTGGTAGTATTTTCCCACCCTCGGAACAAGACCTGCATAGAAAGCGGTCCCGTCGTCCCCGTCAAAGTTGAAGAGCTGGGACTGGTTCTCCACATAATCCTTTATGTAGGTCAGGCCGCTGCGGACATCCTGGACCTTGGGACCGGAGATGAGTACGAATACACTGCCGCCGTATCTGCTCCAGGAACAGAGCTGGCCGCCGTAGAATGTCTGGGCATGGATAACCTTGACATTTGCTTTTTTGGTAGCGTCATCTGCCGCGAGATAGGCCACGTCATCATTATCGGTGGAGAAAAAACCGATGCTGTTATGGTCTTCCGGTATGTTGTAGGCTTTTTTCAGCTCAGGTGTCACGTTGGCGATAAGCTTCTGGGAAAGTAAATGGGTCTTTACTGGTACGATATTCATTAATCTTCACCTCTTTCGGGAAAATGTCTAGGAGTCCAGGCTCATAGGGTTGGCATAACAGAACTGTACTGCTTCCGCGAAGGCAGCCACCGCAGATTTGCAGGCAGCTTCTGTTCCGCTCAGGAAGGCCCCGCCGGTATTGACCCTTGTGGGGGCATCAAACAATTCCACGATCTTTGTGTTGCTGGATTTCAGCGCTTTATCCAGACCATAGGTGGCCTCGATGGGCGGAGCCACCAGGTGAGCCAGGGATGTTCCGGCGGGAACCCCGTGTTTCTGCTGGAAATACCTGCCGGCTCTCGGCATATAGTCCACATAGTAGGCCATGGATTCATCATCGTTGATGATGTACATGCCGCACCGGTGTTCAATGTAATCCCTGATGTACATGAGGCCGCTTTTAACGTCCTCCACCCTGGGTCCGGAGATGACCGCTGTGATCTCTCCGCCGTAACGGCTCCAGGCATATTCCACGCCTCCGTATACCGTCTCCACATGGAGCACCTGGATCCGGGCCTTCTTGGATGCGTCATCCAGGGCGAAATCCATCACGTCCTCCACATCGCAGGAGATCAGTCCAATACTCTGATGATCCTCGGGGACATCCCAGAGTTCACGGTATTTCTTTCCGGCATTGGGTATTAATTTCTGCATGGTAACATGCGAATCTATTCTTTTTACCATGGTATTATCCTTTCTGAAATCAGACACCATCATTTGTCTATAGAATATCATGATATATTCCTGATGTAAATTTTAAAGCAATGGAAAAAAATGTATTATTACAGGACTTTTCTTTGTTCTCCGGAGGATTAAGGCTATGTTTTTCCGGGTTATTCCGACAAAAAGGGTTTCAGAAGGAGGGAGTAGAAAAAGAAAAAAATAATTAGCACTCGACTATTGACGTGGCTAATAATCTGTGTTATATAATAATTGATGTTATAGTTTGGCTATAACAGCATATGCGGATAACCTGAACATTCCGGAAGGTTTATCCCTGAAAAGAAGAAAACACAACCATCGAGGAGGTGTGATTATGAATATCAATAAATTTACACAGAAATCTATCGAAGCGGTACAGAACTGCGAAAAGCTGGCGTACCAGTACGGAAATCCTGAGATCGATCAGGAACATTTTTTATACAGCCTGCTGACCTTAAGCGACAGCCTGATCCTGAAGCTTGTGGAGAAGATGGGGATCCATAAGGAATCCTTTATGTCCCAGGCTCAGCAGCTGATCGAGAAGAAGCCGAAAGTGCAGGGAGGACAGACCTATATCAGCAACAGCCTCAACCAGGTCCTGGTCAGTGCCGAGGATGAATCCAAAGCCATGGGAGACGAGTATGTCTCCGTTGAACACCTCTTCCTCTCCCTGCTCAAGCATCCCAACAAGGAGGTCAAGG
>CAJGDH010000272.1 GCA_904502145.1 uncultured Eubacterium sp. | reverse complement strand
GAACTGACGGATATCCGTGAAATTGTGCTTTCCGCAGCTGGGACAGGGAACCTGATGGTCCTCGATAAACTGCTTCATCTCCTCCTGGGACATGGCATCCACAGAGCCGGTAAGCTCGATTCCTGCCTCCTTGGCATAGTCTTCGATCAGCTTGTCCGCGCGAAAACGTTCCTTACACTCCTTGCAGTCCATCAGGGGGTCGGAGAAGCTTCCCAGATGGCCGGAAGCGACCCATGTCTGCGGGTTCATAAGGATGGCACAGTCCACGCCGACATTATATGGACTTTCCTGGATGAATTTCTTCCACCAGGCTTTCTTCACGTTATTCTTTAATTCCACACCGAGATTTCCGTAATCCCATGTGTTGGCAAGACCACCGTAGATCTCGGAACCCTGATATACGAATCCTCTTGCTTTAGATACCGCGATGATCTTCTCCATTGTTTTTTCCATGTTGGTTTACCTCTTCCTCTTTCATTTTGGTCGGTTATAAAAGATATTCTACCGAATCTATACGTACATTTCAAGCCTTTTTTACATCATTTCAAGCATCTGCTCCGACCGGAACCGGTGCCCGGTCTGGGTTTTGAAAAACCGGTTTACCACCCAGTCAAACTCCACGAACAGGTCCTGGCTGACGGTGAAGGAATAGACATCATTCAGCCGGCAGCTTCCCAGAAAGCGGAGAAGGTTAAGGAGCGTGGTACCGATCTCCCGGTTATCCGCGGTCTTTTTGCAGTCGTCACACAGGACTCCCCCCTCCTCAAAGGAGAAGGAATTGAGGTCCTCCGTCTTCCCGCAGTGAACGCAGAAAGCGGTCTGGATCCCCATCCCGTGGAACTGGAGGATCTTGAATTCGTAGATCCTTCTGATCAGCGGAAGGGGGAGGATCTTCTTTCCCATGGTGACGAATGTCAGGTAAAGCAGGTTGAGGATATTCCTCTCGTCCTGTCCCTCCATGGTGAACCAGGCAGCCAGCTCACAGAAATAGGCGCTGTAGCAGATGTCATCAAAGCTGTCCCTGAGATTGGCAAAGGACTGCCTGATCTCCGCGGAATTCAGGTATTTCACCGTCCTTTTTTCCGCGATGACGAACTCCCCGCAGACATATTCATTTGAAGCCGCAAACAGGGGAGAGCCCGTCTTTCTGCAGCCCCTGGAGATCAGCTGGATCCTGCCCCGCTCCCTGGTCAGGACCGTGAGGCTCTTGTCATTCTCCCCCAGGGGATAAGCCGCCAGGACAATCCCGTTCACTTTAAGGATATCGCTCATATCAACCGCTCCTTTTACAGGAGGTCCTTCTTATCGTACCCGTAGTTTTTCAACAGAATATCGCTGTCACGCCAGTCTTTTCTGACTTTGACCCAGAGTTTCAGATTCACTTTCATATCCAGGAGATTCTCCATCTCCTTCCGGGCCCTTGATCCGATCTCTCTGATCATGGCACCGTTCTTTCCGATGATGATGGGTTTATGGGAATCTCTCTCGCAGACGATCACTGCGTCGATATCCACGATATCCCCTTTCTTCCGGTCTTTCATCCTCTCCACCACCACGGCAATCCCGTGGGGGATCTCCTGATCCAGAAGACGAAGGGCCTTCTCCCTGATCAGTTCAGCCACGATCTGCCGCTCCGGCTGATCGGTGATGGTATCCTCGTCGTAATACATGGGCCCTTCCGGCAGGTAATCAAAGATGGTGTCCACCAGATCGTCGGTGTTGGATCCCTTCAGGGCGCTCACCGGGATGATCTCGGCAAACTTACCCTGGTCCTTGTAGGCGGTGATGGCCTTCAGGATCTCTTCCTCACTGAAGGCATCCGTCTTGTTGATCACCAGGAAGACCGGGGTTTTCACGGATTTCAGTTTATCCAGGATATACTGTTCACCCCCGCCGATATAGGTGGTGGGTTCCACCAGCCAGAGGATGAGATCCACCTCATTCAGAGTCCGCTCCGCAGCGGTGAGCATATAGTCGCCCAGTTTGTTCTTGGCCCGGTTGATCCCCGGTGTATCCAGAAAAATGATCTGTCCCTTTTCACCGGTATATACGGTCTGTATACGGTTCCTGGTGGTCTGGGCTTTTCTGGAGGTGATGGCGATCTTCTGTCCGATCAGATGATTCATCAGGGTGGATTTTCCCACATTCGGTCTGCCGATGATGGTGACAAATCCGGATTTAAAGGATTTTTTCATATATTATTCTCCCACTTTCCTAGGTTGTAGACCGGAACCGTCGGAACAGTCCCGGGCATCCGGCCTGTCGGCTTCAGATGCAAAGATGATTCCGAAGGTGGGAAGCACCCCCGGAATCATCGGTTTAAGCTGTTTGGCCTATTTAACTGTTTAGATTCAGGATCCGGTCGAAGGTATCCTTTTCTTCCATGATCTTATTCTCTCCGCCGATGGTGCAGATCGCATGCTCACTGACGATGGAGGAAAGATACGGAGCCAGTTTCCGGATATCCTCCTGGGTGGCGGAGAGGATCTGTTTTCTCTCCTTCTCGATCATCTCCACGGTCATTCCTGACTGATATGCGTAGAAAGAACGGTCACCCATCGCCGATGGCGACAGCGGCATATCCATGCTGCTGATGG
>CAJGDH010000271.1 GCA_904502145.1 uncultured Eubacterium sp. | reverse complement strand
AGGAGGCCACCTCCCTGATCGGCGCCCTGTACCGCTACAGATTCCGGGAAAAGCTGGACGTGGAGCGCTACTTTGCCCTGCTTAAGGACATCCCCTCCTATTTTGACCGGCTGTATCTTTATGAGAAAAAGCGGAACGAGGAGGGCATCCCTTCCTCAAGGCTCCTGGCAGAGGATACCGCGGAGGAGCTGGCCGCTTTCCATAAGACACCCCTGGAAGAAAATGTACTGGTCAGGACATTTGCCGACCGGCTGGACGATATTTCCATGATCACCACAAATCAGAAATCGGACTATATCGAGCAGAACAAGGAGATCATCAGGGATACCGTTCTCCCTGCCTTCCGGCACCTTGAGACCAATCTTACCAGAAAACTGCAGTATGACGATGCCCCGGAAGCCGTCTGCGACTACCCTGCCGGGAGCGATTATTACGAACTGCTCCTGAAGACCAACGTGGGTACGGACCTGACCGCGGAAGACTGCCGCAGCCTTCTGGATAAAACCTATAAAGAAGCCGGCGAGGAAGTGGACAAGCTCTATGAGGACAACCCGGATCTGGATACGGAGGAGTACAGTGCCATCCTTACCCGGACCGAACCTGAAGATATCCTGGAATATCTCCGGCAGAATACCTTTATCTATTTCCCCAGCACAGATTCTGTCACCAGTGAGATCAGAGACCTGCCCGACGGTCTTTATGATCCTTCGACACGGGGGGATTTCATCCTCCCCGCAGTGGATTCGAAAGACGCGGCAAGGATCTTCCGCAGCCCCTTGCTGACCGACCCCCTGGAGCTCTACCGTTTTTTGTCCCACGAGGGTTATCCCGGACATCTGTATCAGACCGCCTATGCCGGCCGGGAGATGGATCATCCCATCCGCCTGTTTCTCAGGAATCCCGGATATGACGAGGGCTGGGCAGTCTACGGGGAACTCTTCAGTACCGGTTTTTTAAGCTTTGAAGGAAAGGATGAGGAGACGGCCGGCCTGCTGGGAACCCTCTATAAGGACCGAAGGATCATGGAATTATGTGTCTGGTCCCTCAGTGACCTCTATGTCAATGTGGAGGGACACAGCCGAAAAGAACTGGCCAGATGGCTGAAGGATTACGGTATCTCCGGAGATGATGCCACTGCCCTTTACCACTATGTCATCGCCCACCCCACGGATTATCTCAGATACAGTATCGGTTATCTTGAACTGAAAGAGCTTTGCGGGACCCGGGAAGGAGAGCAGTCCCTGCAGGAGATCCACCGTTCCCTCCTCTCTTTCGGCTCCTGTCCCTTCTACTTTCTTTCCTCCTTTTACGAGCTTTCCAGGAAGACGCAGTGAGGAATTATGTATTGTAATTGTGCCTAAAGAGTGATATGATTACAAAGTCAATAAAGATGATTAAAGGGAGTTTTATCCATGAAAAATGATGAGAAGATAGACATAGTCCTTGCTGAAGATGTCCCTGTGGAGGAAATGACCCAGGAGGAACTGATCGAACTGAATTATGAGACGGCGATGCGTTATATCAATATTGCGGAGTACATGAAGCAGTATGAAGAACAGGATAAATACTACCATCGTGCCATCAAAACGCTGAAGGTATATAACGACGACCACAGATATGACGGGCTGATCAGGGAACTGAACCTGAAGAAATTCGGGATCCGTGCCGAAGGCAAGATCAATTTATATGAGGAGGCCTGCTCGATCCGGGATAAAGCCAGGACCCCGCAGGACTACTATTCCGCTCAGGCCCTTTTCCGCCGGATCGCTCTCTATGAGCCCAAGCACCCCATCCGGGAGAGATGGGTCTCCCCTGAGGTTTATCAGAAGGCAATGCAATGCACCGATTCCGCCCTGCAGGCGGAGCGCTGTGAGGAGCTTGCCATCGCTCAGGAGAAGAAGGACAAACGGCACAGCCTCTACGCCAGCATTGCTCTGGTAGCTGCCATCCTGGCCCTGGTGATTTTCTCCAGGACCATCACATCCCGCCGTGTTCTGGCCAACCTTTATGAGCTCACCGGCAACTACAACGCAGCCTTCCAGAAATACTACTATGTTTTTGAGCATGGCAACGATAAGGATGCCTATCTCAAATATCTGGAAAACCGTTATAAATCCGGGCAGAAATTCCTGGAGGCCTGCAAAGCCGCCAAGGAAGGACCTGGTTCCGAGAACTTTGAGAGCGCCTACAAGGATTTTGCGGCTCTGTGCAATCCAAGGGAAGAATTTGGTTTCACCGAGGGTTATAAGGATGCCCGCAAGCAGTTCTGTCTGCTGGAGAAGGAAAACATCAAAAACGGTGTCTTAAGTGAAGTTGTCCATTTCGCCAGAATGGACTGGCGTGTGCTGGAGAAAAAGGACGGCCGTGTGCTTCTGGGCAAGGATCACGCCCTGGGCTCCACACCATTCGACCAGACAGGTGAGCATGCCACCTGGGCAGACTGCAGCGCCCGTCAGTGGCTGAACAACGAATATCTCAACGAAGCCTTCTATAAGGAAGAGATCGAACTGATCCTGGATACAGAGGTACCCGCTTCGGCAAACAAAGCCTACCCCGGAGTCGATCCCGGAAAGGACACTACCGATAAATTGTTCCTCATGAGTATCGATGAGGT
>CAJGDH010000270.1 GCA_904502145.1 uncultured Eubacterium sp. | reverse complement strand
TCGGTGTAGATCTGAACGATGAGAGGATTCTTGGAGGGGATTCCGCCGCTCAATACCACTCTGTTAACCGGAACGCCGGCTTTTTCGAAGCTTTCCACGATGGCTCTGGTGCCGTATGCGGTTGCTTCGATGAGGGCAAGATAGATATCCTCGGGTTTTGTCAGCAGGTTCATTCCGATGATCAGACCGTTCAGGTCGAAATCCATCAGCGGGGAACGGACACCGTTGAACCAGTCAAGGGCCACCAGGCCGCTTGCTCCTGCCTTGTATCCTTCCAGTTTCTCGGAGAGCAGCTGGTGAACGCTGATCCCTTTTTCTCTTGCCTGACGGGTGTAGTTTTCCGGTACGCAGTTGTCAACGAACCATGCGAAATGGTCACCCACGCAGGACTGTCCGGCTTCGATTCCGAAGAATCCCGGCATGATACCGTCTTTGATGATACCCTGGATTCCCTCGATCCTGGCGCTGTGATCTGCCAGCATCAGATGGCAGGAGGAGGTTCCCATGATGATCATCAACTCACCCGGTTTTCCAACACCGCCGCCCGGTACGGAACAATGGGCATCGATGATACCGGTTCCCACAGGAGTTCCCTCCAGGAGACCCAGTTCTCTTGCCATGGATCCGCAGAGGTGGCCTGCGCATGCACCGATGGGAAGAACAGGCATATTGAATTTCTCTTCCACGAAGTTCTCCATCTTGGGATCGAGAGCCTTGAAGAAATCTTTGGACGGGAAGCCTGCTTCATGGTGATAGAACATCTTGAAGCCTGCTGTACAGGCGGAGGTAGTCAATGTATCTGTCATCTCCCAGAGGATCCAGTCCATTGCCTCCATAAAGTAATCTGCTGCGTCATAAACTTCGGGAGCATGATGTAAGGTCTCAAGGATCTTGGGGATGGTCCATTCGCTGGAAACCTTTCCACCGTACATTTCCATGAAAGTTTCATTTCTCTCTCTGGCAACCTTGTCGATGAAAACAGCTTCCGGCTCTGCACCATGGTGCTTCCAGAGTTTTACGTAAGCGTGTTTCTCATGGGCAAATTCCTTGGTCATGGAAAGAGGAGTCTTGTCTTTCTTTACCGGCATGATGGTTGCGGATGTGAAATCCAGACCGATACCAATGACTTCTTCCGGAAGGACCTTGCTTTCTTTCATCACGCCACGTACAACAGTGATCAGACCTTCAAGATAATCACTGGGATCCTGGAGGGACCATGCCGGCGGCAACGGTTCTCCTGTGGGAATATGTGTCTCCATGCAGGCATGAGGATATTCGTAAACGCTCTGGGCAATTTCCGTTCCGTCTGCGATGTCCACGAGAAGTGCTCTTACCGATAATGTTCCATAGTCTAATCCGATCGCGTATTTTTTCATTTTGTACCTCCTGATTTAATTTTTTTGATCATTATATAATTTTGCTTCTGTACCCTTATCGTAAATTAACCGGCAGCAGTAAGCATATCTGGTTCTGAATTATTTTCTGAAATAGTCCACCATACGTTTTCCGTATTCCTCGGAAAGCCCGAGATCCCAAAGCATCTGCAGTACGGTGAATCTTGCGCGGACTTCCTTGGCGTAAACCACGCAATCCTTTACTTCTTCCTCGTCCACATCGATCTCTGCCGGGCTGACGGGAGCATCCAGAGAAGCCAGGAGGGCTTCCATTTCTTCCGTCTTGGGAATGTCCTCCTCGATGGTCTTCTGAATGAGGGCCCAGTTTTCTTTCATGTAGGCAATACGCTCGTCCCTCTTTGCCATATCGTTTTTCCGGGAAGCTTCCTCTACGGCAATAATACCATCTGCGGCAACTTCATAGCAACGATGAATGTTCTCTGTCCAGGCATCTTTATCGAAGGTTCTTGCCAGAGCGGCGTCGAAGTCAACATTTTCTTCAGCCAGCATATGGTAAAGCTTTAAGGCCACGATTGTACCGACACCGACCTGTGTTCCGTGTAATGCGGGAGTCTTTCCGTGCATGAGAGCGCGCATCTCCCAGAAATGTGAGAAATGATGTTCGCAGCCGGAAGCGGGTCTGGAGTTTCCGACGAAACTCATTGCGATACCGGTGAGGACCAGGGCCTCCGTTACAGCCTTGATGGCCTCGGGATCTCTCTCCTGTACCTTCTTGCTGTATTCCATCACCGTGCTGATGGCTGTGCGGACCATATCCACAACTTCTTCACAATAGTATTCCCCATTGATCATGCGGGACATCTTCCAGTCCAGAAGGCAGGTATATTTGCCAAGGGTATCTCCAAGCCCTGCAGCGATCAGGCGCATGGGCGCGTTGGCCAGGACATCGGTATCTCCGATCACTGCAACCGGACCCTGGCAGTCCACAGTGGTTTTGACATGATGGAGCATGAGGGCGGAACCGATGGAGACGAAACCGTCCATGGAAGGTGCTGTGGCATAGATGATATAGTCAAGTCCCATACGGAAACTGATCAGTTTGCAGAGGTCGTTGAGTGTACCGGAACCAACACCCAGGATCAGGTCTGTGCCGCGCCTTACTGCCACCAGGATCTCTCCGATCACTGTCTCGTCCGGAACGACTTCTTCGTAATCAAGGATCACTTTGTCAAAATCGATGCCGGCTTTCTCAAGCTCCGCAGCAGCGGCTT
>CAJGDH010000269.1 GCA_904502145.1 uncultured Eubacterium sp. | reverse complement strand
GTAGAGATCTGCCAGGATTTTGCCAGAAGAAGCCGGGAGAAGATGGCGGAGATCATACTGGAAAGAACAGGGATGACCGGAGGGGAGGCATTCCATACCATTCATAACTATATTGATACGGATGAGATGATCCTCAGGAAGGGAGCGATCGCTGCCCATGCCGGAGAGAAAGTCCTGATCCCCATCAACATGAGGGACGGAAGTGTTCTTGCCATAGGAAAAGGCAATCCGGAATGGAATTATTCCGCACCCCATGGAGCCGGGCGGATCATGTCCAGAAGCAAGGCAAAGAATGAACTCAGTATGGATGAATACAGGAAAGCGATGGCAGGAGTGTACACCACTTCTGTAAATGAAGACACATTGGACGAAGCGCCGATGGCATACAAGTCCCTTGAGGATATCATTGATGTGATCCGTGAATCCGTAGAGGTCATTGATGTCATGAAACCTGTTTACAATTTCAAAGCATCCTAATATAATTATAATTACTGTAGCAATTAATCCAATGTTGCCGGTCAGACCGGCAGGAAGAAGGAAGGATTCATAGTTCGATGATCATCTATTTTTCCGGGACGGGAAACAGCCGTTTTGCCGCGAAGCGGATCGCTGAAGCCGTTTCTGACGAAGTTTTTGATTCTGCCCCCTTTATTCAGGAAGAAAAGGGTGCCGTATTTGCCCGATCCGGTGCCTATGTATTTGTAGCGCCGGTCTATGCCGCTGCCCCGCCCCTGGTCTTTATGGACTTTATACGCCGGTCCCGGTTCCCCGAAGGCTGCCGGGCCTACTTCGTGATGACCTGTGCCTCCGACATGGCCGCTGCCCCTGCCTATTGTCAGAAACTGGCTAAGGAGAAGGGCTTATCCTATTTCGGTACGGCCAGTGTAAATATGCCGCAGAACTACCTTCTTTACTTCAGAACGAGAACACCGGAGGAGAATCAGACAAAGATCAGTGCCGCGCTGCCTGTCATTGACAGGATCGCGGAAACAGTCCGTGATGGCCGCATTCTACCGGACCCGGGCATGAAAACCTGGGAGAGAGTATTGACTCCGCTGGTCCTGAAACCATATTACAAACTCATGGTTTCTTCAAAGGCCTTTATCGCTACGGAAGACTGTATCGGCTGCGGGAAGTGTGCAAAGGTCTGCCCCCTTAATAATATAACCATGCATGAGCAAAAACCGGTTTGGGGATCACGCTGTACACACTGCACGGCCTGTATAAATCTGTGTCCCAAGGATGCTGTGGAATACGGTAAGCGTACCAGGGGAAAACTCCGCTATCACGGACCGGAAAGTGTGATGAAAGCCGGAAACAAAAAGACAGGGGAAACATTATGATGAAGGATGAAGAGAAAAGAGAGATCAGTTTTGATTACGGCTGGCTGAGCCCTCTCGGCCGTTTCTATCCGGTGGGATGGGGTGACCATGACAACTGGGCCAGGGAACATATAAAAGAACTTGTGGATTGGGAGAGTTTGTCATTGAAGGAAAGGATCAGTTCCGCCGGTATGGGTGATGTTCTGATGAATCGCGGATGGGTATTGCTTCACAACCCCTCCCACGGTGTGCCCTTTCCCACAAAGAAGCCAGAGAAGCGCTATACCAAAGCCCAGGCTGATTATCTCTATGATTACTATATTGACAGAGGGGAAACTGCCAGGGCAAATGAGATCTTCAAAGATATGTAAAACATGAACAGACGGTCAGCAGAGACTATTTTCTGCTGACCGTTTTTGGTGTGACAGTTATGTGACATAGATAAAACTATAATGATAGCTGGGATAGTAGGTCTATTGATCCTTTATCCGGATTATGGTGCAGAGCCTGTATTTCCTGAAGGTTTTTGTTTTACGGGAAAACGGCCTGGTAAGCTTATCTGTATAATATATCTTTTTCCCCTCTTTTTTCGTGGGGACCAGTCCGGCATCATAATAGAGGATATCACCTTTTTTATCGATGCCGGCAACGACATTCATATGTTTGTTGTAACAGCAGATATCACCAACGTGGAGAATCTCTTTCAGCTTTTCGGTATCGGAGCAGGAGATTCCTCCGGTCTCGATGATGTCACATTTACTGTTCAGATGGATATATACCGGGCTGTCTTCATGGCAGGAGATGGAACCCTTGGAATCGGAGTAGAAGTGCTCTTCCTTGTCCAGTATGCCATATTCCTGAAGGGACCAGCTGATCAGATGTGCACAGTCCGCATGTCTGTTGCCTTCAAGCGCTTTATCCAGGGTGCTTTCTATATTTTTTCTGTCGTAGGTAAACCGGTTGTCGGACATAACCCTGGCAGTTTTGACTATGACTTGGAGCCAGCCGCTGCCACCGGTCCCGTCATAAGAACCGTCAATGCCGGAAAGCGTGTCCCTGTAATGATCAACATGCTGCTCCGTTCTGCCTTCAGAAGACGGATTCTTTCCGGGGATATACCTGGTGGCCACTGCATAGGCCGCGGAGATCAGAAAGAGGTTCAGGATGAAAATGATGAATGAACGATATCGTTTCAGGGATGACATGGTATTCTGCATTCCTCCATGGTCAGGCTGGCTTTGACTAATTAATCCGGGATATAAAATAATATATCACAAATTGAAAAAAAGAGGAGATTGATAACATGATCGTGAAAACTTTGAAGATGAACGGAAAAGAAATGGAATATCTGCATTTCG
>CAJGDH010000268.1 GCA_904502145.1 uncultured Eubacterium sp. | reverse complement strand
TCATCGGCGGTGCCGGGATCAGAGACCTGAAGAATGTCTCCTCTGTCCGGGCCATGACATTTGCTTTTCAGGAAGACAGGGTCATCTGGAAGGTGACTGGGGAAGACCCTGCCGGGACCCTCCGGGAATACACCATCGAAGCCTCCCTGGAGAACCGCTTCCTAAGGGGAAGGGCAGGGGCCTTTGCCGCGGAATACGCGGCCACGGCCAGGTGGCGCAGCCTTCATGCCCTGGAGATGGAGATCCGGCGCATGGATGCCATGAGCGGCGTCCGGCTGATCTTCCGCTTCGCGGGTGACCGGCTGGAGATTATGGCCGACGAGACCCTGATGACGGACGGCGGCCTGGGCATGGTGGAAAAAGAGCTTTGTACATTTGCCAGAGGATGAAGACCCATGATCGTGAAAAAATATTTTGAAAATCCGGAGATACTCCATGAGAATACCCTGCCGGACCGGGCCTATTATATCCCTGCCTCCTCCTTTATGGGGGACCTGGTGGAGGACCGGGAGAGGTCTGACCGGTTCCGGAGCCTGAAGGGAACCTGGCGTTTCCGTTATTATAAGAGCATCCATGATCTGGAGGAAGAGGATATCCATGCGCAGATCAGGGCAGATGAGGAAAGTTTTGTGCCTGTGGAGGTTCCCGGTGTCTGGCAGCAGTATGGCTTTGATCACCACCAGTACACCAATTTCCGCTATCCGTTTCCCATGGATCCCCCCTATGTTCCTCTGGAAAACCCCTGCGGGATATATATTCACCACTTTGACTATGAATTAAAGGAAGAGGCACCTCTGGCCTGGCTGGGCTTTGAGGGGGTGGACTCCTGCTTTTATGTCTGGCTGAACGGCACCTATGTGGGCTACAGCCAGGTATCCCACTCCACCAGTGAGTGGGATGTGACCGACATCCTCCGGCAGGGCGGGAATGCCCTGGTGGTCCTGGTGCTCAAATGGTGCGACGGCAGCTACATGGAGGACCAGGACAAGTTCCGCATGAGCGGGATCTTCCGGGATGTCTACCTGATGGACCGGCCCCGGGCCGGACTCAGGGATTATAAGATCGATACCCGCATCCTGGAGGACGGGTCCGCCGGGATCAGCATCAAGGCGGAATTATACGGCCCTGCAGGAGCCCTGGCTGAAGTCCTGCCGGAAACCTTCTACCGGGTAAAGCTTTATGACCGGGACATGGAGACCTGTCTGGGGGAAACCCTTCTGACGGCAGGCCCCGATTCTGCGGCTTCTGCTTCCCTGACCCTTGCCGGCCCCAGGCTCTGGAATCCGGAGGATCCTTATCTTTATACTCTGGTCATGTCCGGTGCGGGTGAGACCATCACAGAGAGGGTGGGGATCCGGGAGATCACCATCCGGGAAAATGTGGTCCTGCTGAACGGCAGGCCCGTCATGTTCCGGGGAGTCAACCGGCATGAATCAGATCCGGTAACCGGCCCCGTGGTCGACATGGATCAGATGAAGCGGGACCTTACCCTGATCCGCCGCCACAATTTCAATGCCATCCGCACCAGCCATTACCCGGATGTGCCCATGTTTTACCAGCTCTGCGACCGGTACGGGATCATGGTCATCGACGAGGCGGACAACGAGTCCCACGGCCCCGTGGCCAACTATTACCGGGATCCTTCCGTCTCCCCTGAGGAGAGGTGGAATGAATGGATCTCGGACAATCCGGTCTTTACGAAAGCCACGGTGGACCGGGTGAAAAGGATGGTCATGCGGGATAAGAACCGGCCCTGCGTGCTGATCTGGTCCATGGGAAATGAATGCGGCTACGGTTGTACCTTTGAGGCGGCCTTAAAATGGGTCAAATCCTATGACCCGGCCCGCCTGACCCATTATGAGAGTGCATTCCATAAAAGAAGAGGGAAGAAATACGACTACAGCAACCTGGATCTATACAGCAGGATGTACCCCTCTCTGAAGGAGATGGAAGACTATGTCAACAGTGATCCGGACAAGCCCATGATCCTCTGTGAATATTGTCATGCCATGGGCAACGGGCCCGGGGACCTGGAGGATTATGATGAGCTCTTCCAGACCTATGATGCCCTCTGTGGCGGTTTTGTCTGGGAATGGTGTGATCATGCCACCCTGGATCCGGACTCCGACCGGCCGGATGAGAACAAAGGCAGAAAGAATCGATACCGCTACGGAGGAGACCACGGTGAGGTTCTCCATGACGGGAATTTCTGCATGGACGGCCTGGTCTATCCTGACCGGAGACCCCACACCGGCCTGCTGGAATGCCGGAATGTTAACCGGCCTGTCCGGGCGGCCTATGACCAGGAGGCAGGAAGGCTGATCCTGGCCAACCGGATGCTTTTCTCGGAGGTCAGGGATGCTGTCCGCATCAGTCTGGCTCTGGAAGTGGACGGAGATCCGGTCTGGGAGAGATGTCTTACTGAGGAGGAGATCCCCGGTATCGGGCCGGGTGAGGAAGGTTCCCTTCCCCTTTCCCTGGAGATTCCGGAGGCCGGGAGATGCTATCTGAAGATCAAATATGAGAAAAAACAGGGGGATGAGATGGTCCCGGAAGGAACCTTACTGGGATTCGATGAGATCTTCCTAACCAATAGAGACCCAAGGAACGGAAAGATCAGGGCATATCTGGACAGAAATCTTTCCGGGGATATCCCTCAGGTCGCTTCCAAAGACGCAAGGT
>CAJGDH010000267.1 GCA_904502145.1 uncultured Eubacterium sp. | reverse complement strand
TGCAGCCTCCGCATGATCCGAAATGGATACAGGTTGGCTCAGGACATTCCAGGGGAGATTTCTCCAGGACTTCCAGCAGTCTTCCCTCTGTCCTCCCCCGTTTCTTTTTGGAGACGGAGAATCGGACAAGCTGACCTTCCAGCACATTTTTTATTGTGATGTTCTGTCCGTCGATCTCAAGGATCCCCTTGTTGGGAAAATCGGTACGCAGAACCCTTCCCTCCGCTATGTCACCTTTCTTCATCCTTTTCTCCTCTCTTCTCTGACAGATTTTATTTCTGCCCCTTTTATCACATGCCTTTTCAGGCACTATATCTCATATTCACTGAATTTTGACTTATAATAACCGTGGCCGAAATGAGCCTGGCCGTATTCATCGGTCTCCATGATCAGAAATGTTGGTTTCCGGTCTTCCTGCCTGGGATAGGACAGGCTGCCCGGATTCAGAATGGTCATATCTTCATCAATCTCGATATAGGGCACATGAGTGTGCCCGAACATCACGATGTCCGCCCCCTGTTCCTGGCCGAACAGCCGCAGGCGGTCCACATCCCTGTTCACAAAAAAACGATGTCCGTGGGTAACAAGGACAGTATGATCCCCCACAGGGAAGATCGCTGTTTCGGGAAGATCAAGGTCGTAATCACTGTTTCCGGCAACCATATGGACCGGGCAATCCACCAGGGACCGGATGTAGTCCTCACCACGTTCCACATCCCCGCAATGGATAAGCATATCTATATGTCCGATCTGCCGGATCACTCCCTCCACATCATCGTTGCACCCATGGGAATCACTGAGCACCAATATTCTCATCTCTGCCTCACTACAATACTTCGCGGATCTGACGCAGGGCTTTCCCCCTGTGGCTGATCCGGTTTTTCTCTTCCGGTGAGATTTCGGCAGTAGTCATTCCTTTTTCCGGATAATAAAAGATGGGGTCATAGCCGAATCCGTTCTCCCCTGCAGGCTCATAAGCTATCCTTCCTTCGATGGTGCCCCTTCTGGTCTCCACTCTTCCGTCCGGAAATGCTGCTGCAACCACACAGACGAACCGGGCAGTCCGTTTTTCTTTGGGCACCCCGTCCAGCCGGTCGATCAGGATCTGGTTTTTGATCCGGTAGGAGGTATTCTCACCCATGTAGCGGGCGGACATTACCCCCGGCTCCTTGTTGAGATAATCGATCTCCAGTCCGGAATCATCGGCCAGAACGATCTCTCCGCAGGCTTTCATCACTGTGGTGGCCTTGATGATGGCATTCTCCTCAAATGTCTCGCCGTCCTCCACGATGTCAATATCGATACCGGCTTCTTTTAAAGAGAGGATCTCATAATCCAGGTCCTTCAGGATCTCCCGGATCTCTCTCATCTTTCCTTCATTGCCCGTGGCAAAAATCAGTCTTTTTTTCATGTCAGTCTGTCTCCCTGAGTTAAATAATTCATGATCATTGTTTCTCTCCGGATCCGGCCTTGTCTCCGCCTTCATCATGGATCTTTCTTTTTGGCGGTTTGGGCCCCGGGAACTGATAGAAGTAGGTCTTCATCATTCCATTATATATTTTTCGGTTTTTGGCCGCTTTCTTTCCGATATATTTCTCCGCGTCCTCGTAGGCTGTGATCACATACTCGCTCCAGCCGTCCAGGCGGGCGAAGGCCTCCCCCATCTCCCGATAGAGAATCGGCAGGTCCTCCTTATCCTCAAGCCTTTCCCCGTAAGGGGGATTGGTGATGATAAATCCGTATTTCTTCGGATGGCGCAGCTGATGGACAGCCCTCTGTTGGAAATGGATCAGGTGATCCACTCCCGCCCGTCTGGCATTCTCCCTGGCTGCTTTAACGATCTGGGGATCGATGTCATATCCCTGAATGTCCATATCCACATCCCGCAGGATGGCAGCTTCCGCCTCCTCCCGGGCATCCTGCCACATCCTGGCAGGAAGGAGATTGGTCCAGTCCTGACCCTGGAACTGTCTGGTCATGCCAGGAGCAATATTTGCCCCCATCATGGCAGCCTCGATGGGAAATGTACCGCTGCCGCAGAAGGGATCCACCAGGATCCGGTTACGGTTCCACGGCGTAAGTCTGATCAGTCCGGCAGCAAGAGTCTCCTCAATGGGCGCTTTACTGACCATCTTACGGTAGCCTCTCTTATGCAGACTCTCCCCGGAACTGTCAAGGCCAACGGTCACCACATCTTTGTAGATGGCGATCCTCACCGGATAATCTGCCCCGTCCTCGGGAAACCAGCCGGTATGATAGTGTTCCTTCATCCTCTCCACCATGGCTTTCTTGGTGATGGACTGGATGTCCGAGGGACTGAACAGCCTGCTTTTGACGGAGGTAGCCTTGGTGACCCAGAACCTGGCGTTCTCCGGAAGGTAGTCCTCCCAGGGGATAGCCTTTATGTTCTGGAATAATTCCTCGAAGGAAAGAGCCCTGAACTCTCCCACTTTAAGGAGGATGCGCTGGGCAGTCCTCAGGGAGATGTTGGCTTTTACCATAGCCTCTATATCACCGGCGACAGTGACCTTTCCGTCTTCCACTTTGGTGATGGCATATCCCAGATCTGTAATTTCTCTTTTGCAAACCGCTTCCAGACCGAAATGGCAGGGAACGACATATTCCAGCTGATTCTTCATGTCTCCTCCGAATCTCATATCTTGACTTGTATTTCTTGTCTTTTATCTTAGCTTTGTCTGACTTATGATCTT
>CAJGDH010000266.1 GCA_904502145.1 uncultured Eubacterium sp. | reverse complement strand
GCACTGACCATCATCTGTGCCACCCCGAGAAAGAAAGGCGATATTCCGATCGGTCTGAAATACAGACTGGAAAAGACATGGAATAAACGTTGGTATGTCTATAAGAAGACCAATGGCGCTCCCTGGCGTTACTACCAGTGGGCTGTAAAGATCCACGGTACATCTTCACTCTTCCATTCCAGCACATACCGCAAGACAAGTGGTGCTTCCCTGAGATTAGACCTTTACAACCAGCTCGGGAAGAAGATCACCACACACTGCGTACGCCATCAGGCCAAATGGGCAAAGATGATCTATGATATCGCAAGATACAGGATCAATGATAAGAAGAACGGCAAGTATGTATGGAGGAAGAAGAGGATCAAGGTCCACATCATCGATACGAAGAATGCCGGCCCATTCGGACGTGTATATATGACAAAGGCCAAAAAAGGAACAAAATGGGATCCCACCGATCCTAACAAACCAAAGTGATTACCGTGCATATAATTACCCGGTATAATAAAAGGGATGCCGCATCAGGCGGCATCCCTTTATCTTTGTGCAAATCCTTCTCCCCGGAAAAATTCCCGGATTTCTTCTTTCTTTCCCTTCAGTGATCCCTGGGCAAAAAACGGTTTCCCGCCCCCTCTTCCTTTCAGGGCAAGATTCATCTTCTTCAGCAGATCCCTCACATCTCCGTCCCTCTGTCCGAGAGCGTATTTATATCCTTCTTTGTCATCCCCGGAAAATACGGCACAGATCCCTCCACAGGTATCCAGGATCCGGTCAGCCATCCTTCTCAGGTCGTTGGCATCCATAGAATCGGCGAACAAAAAGAGGTTCCCCCGATCCCGGCAGGCCTCCGCGGTCTGGCTGAAGATCTTCTGCTTCATCCCGTTCAGGGCATTTTTGCCCTCAAGGATCTCCTGCTCGAGACGTTTTACCGCCTGACAGGTATCCCAGGGCTTGACGGACAATTCCACTCCGATTTCGGAATTCTGGCTGTAATGAAGGTTGAGATATTCCAGAGCGTCTTTTCCGCACAACATCTCTATCCGGACACCTTCCCGGAAATGTCTGACGGAAACCAGTTTGATCAGACCGATCTGACCGGTATATTCCACATGTGTTCCGCAACAGGCGCAGAGGTCTGCCCCCGGAAATTCCACCAGGCGGACTTCCCCTTCCAGTTCCTTTTTGCTGCGATAGGGAAGGGACCGGGCCTCCTCCTCCGTAGCAATGAATACCTTTACTTTCCGGTTGGTCCACAGATAATCATTTGCCTCTTCCTCCAGCTCCTTCAGCTGGTCCGGTGTGATCAGCCCGTTGAGGTCTATGGTGATGAATTCACTCCCCATATGAAAGCCCACGTTATCATACCCGAACTTCTTATGGATCAGTCCGCTGACGATATGTTCACCGGAATGCTGCTGCATGAGCCTGAACCGGCGTTCCCAGTTGATCCTGCCGGTCACGGTGGTTCCCGGCTCAAGAGGACCATCGGTGATATGGATGATCTCCTCACCGTCCTCCACTACATTTAATACTTTTCTGCCTCCCAGTGTTCCCCCCTCGGCCGGCTGCCCGCCGCCTTCGGGATAAAAGGCTGTCCGATCCAGAATAACCTGAAAGGTCCCTTCCTGCTCCAGGCAGGAAAGAACCTTTCCTTCGAATTCCTTCAGACAGACATCCTCATAGAACAGTCTCTCTGTTTTCATCCGCATCTATTCTCCTTTTTTCATGTACAGGTCCATATCCGATTCCGGATTCTGAAGCTGCATCTGGGTATTGGTAAATTCGATGGTGCAGTTTTCATCCATATAAACTTTGTAATCATCATGGTCAAGCAAAGTAAAATAGATATCCTGAGGGAAGGTAAATTCATATTTCTCCTCATTATCCTCGCCGGCGTCATAGGTGACAGTACACTTGCGGGATGTATCCATCTCTTTGAGGGCACGGTAGAACTTGGGATTCTTGTTATCGCCGTCAAAGGTGACCGTATAATGATAGATCTCCTCGTCGTTTGCCGTCTCCACATCGGAGGTCACGATCAGGGTATCCTTCTCGATGGTAAGGACCTTCTGGATCACCGTTCCTGTCTGGAATCCGTAGAGCTTGGTGTAGGGATCGCCTGCCTGGACCTCATATTCCAGAACAGCTTTCATCAGGTTGGAGCTCTCCGTCTGGTCTTTCACACTCTCTGACCCGTCCACCTGGAATACCTCTTCCTGGATCTCTGTCATCAGCTGATCGAAATCATCCCCCACAAGACCGTAGAAATAGGTGAAATTTCCGTCAAAACGATAAAGTTTCTCGCCGGAAAAAACCTCTTTGTAATCCTGCTCAAAGCCTTCCGTTTTCAGATAGGAGAAAAGCGTTCCCTTCTTGCTCTTCTTCAGGAAACGGATGGTGGTATGATCATTCCCGTCCTTTAATCCGGTGTAGGACAGAGTGACGGTGGCGTTGGAATGATCTTCCAGGATAGTGTCCAGAGTGTTGGACTCATTGATCTTGGAGAGGTAGTTGGTCTGCTGTTTCCTCCTTCTTAAGGCCACAGCACAGGTGATACCGATGATCAGAAACGTAAGGATCAGACTGAGTCCGAGAACCTTCCAGAACCACGGCTTTTTGTGCCGGCTGTTCCGGGCCATCACTCTGTTCACGTCATAACCCTGATATCGTTTGGTCTTCTCCCCGGATCTGGGGCTTGTATTCTCATCCATATCTTAAG
>CAJGDH010000265.1 GCA_904502145.1 uncultured Eubacterium sp. | reverse complement strand
CCAGACAACATGCCGTGATCGACCGGGGGGATGAGGGAGAGTACTACATCGAAGATCTGGATTCCAAAAACGGAACTTTCCTGGATCAAAAAAGAATCATTCCGGAAAAACCGGAGATCCTTCTGGAAGGGAGTCAGATTTCTTTTGCCGATGATGAATGGACTGTTTCCTTCGAATATTTTTGATAATTGCCGGGTTCTGGCGTATAATGGTGGTGTAAAGGAGGGATCGGTTTGAATTACGGTTCGATCAAGAAATGTGACATTGCCAACGGGACCGGTGTCAGAGTTTCCCTGTTTGTCAGCGGCTGCACACATCATTGTAAGGGATGCTTTAACGAAGAGACATGGAGTTTTGATTACGGCGAGCCCTTCACACGGGAGGTGGAGGACAGGATCCTGAAATTTCTGGAACCTTCCTATATCAGCGGTCTTACCCTTCTGGGAGGGGAACCCCTGGAGTATGTGAACCAGCAGGTTCTGGCTCCTTTCCTCAGAAGAGTCAGGGAAGCTTATCCCCAGAAGACCATATGGTGTTATACGGGCTATCTGTTTGAGAAGGACATCCTGAACCGGATGATGAAAAAATGGCAGTACACCAGGGACATCCTGGAGATGATCGATGTTCTGGTGGACGGTCCCTTTATCGAGGAGGAAAAACAGATCGACCTCCGTTTCCGGGGCTCCCGGACCCAGAGGATCATTGATGTGAAAAAAAGTCTGATCGAGGGTAAAACGATTTTATGGGAGGACTGAGCCTCCCATAAATCATTTTATCTTCTTTTTTTGTCTTTTCTTCCGGAATCCTCATCTCTTGTGGTCACAAACTGAATGAGGGTTCCAAGCAGGAACAGACCGGCGAAAATCGCCAGTTTTGCATAGGATTCCTTAAAGAAGGCCAGTCCGGTCAGAGGACCTAAGACCATCATGTGGCGGGATGCGGAGTATGCGCAGGTCAGAGCGGAAACCAGGATGATCACCGGTCTGACATACTTAAGCGCCAGGGTACCGACCACAAAGCCGATCACCACGCAGACAAAGAGCAGGATGGTGCCCTGGAGGGGGATCACATTTACCGATACCGTAAATGCCAGGAAGAAACACAGGAGGAAGATTCCCGCCTGATAGATCTTGAAAGCAAATATACTCAGGAGCAGGGCTCCGATCACCGCACAGAGAATTACGATACCGTTGGAGGCTTTAAGGACATTGATCCCCACTATAGCTCCGAGGATCAGGCCGGCAAAGAATCCGGTGATGGTCATGAAGAGCCTGGAAAGCTTATAACCGAAAAAACATCCCAGAAGGGCGAAGACCAGAGAGACACCGGCCAGAAAGTAGGTCTGGGAAGTGCTCATCCCGGAAAGCAGGCCGTTCAGGGCATTCGTCGGGGAACCTTCTCCCGAACCGAGAAAAGACAGGATCAGGGAAAGAGCTTTGGACAGCTCGCCCGAGACCTCCCCGGCATCGGGGATCGCTGATAATATTGATGAAAACATGGATTTCCTCCTTTCTCGTTTACTAGCCTATCACAGGTAAAGACTTAAATCAAATCTTTTCCCCTCTGCACTTTTCCGGGGATTTACGGGGAAAATGAATGAATTGTGCAGGGAAGTATCTTATAAGAAAAAGATTGAATTGTGGTGGGAGGTATCTTATAATCAGATAAGAATGCACAGGAAAGGAAGAACAATTATGAATAAGATCAGAACACGATTCGCTCCGAGCCCCACAGGAAGAATGCATGTAGGCAATCTTCGCACCGCTTTGTACACCTATCTGATCGCAAAGCATGAAGACGGAGATTTTATTCTGAGAATAGAGGATACTGACCAGGAGAGATTTTACGCGGAAGCCCTTGATATCATCTACCGGACCCTGGCTGCCACGGGCCTGATCCATGATGAAGGGCCTGACAAGGACAAAGGTTACGGTCCTTATGTCCAGAGTGAGAGGGTGAAATCCGGCCTCTACAAAAAATATGCCCTGGAACTGATCGAAAAAGGGGAAGCTTACTACTGCTTCTGTGACCAGGAGCGCCTGGATTCTCTCAAACAGGTTGTGGGCGGCAAGGAGATCAGCGTGTATGACAAACACTGTCTCCATCTCAGTCCGGAGGAGATCCGGGAGAAGCTGGATGCCGGAGTTCCCTATGTGATCCGGGCCAACGTCCCCCAGGAAGGGGAGACCACTTTCCATGACGAGATCTACGGGGATATTACCCAGCCCAATGCGGAGCTTGACGATATGATCCTCATCAAGTCCGACGGGTATCCCACCTACAATTTTGCCAACGTGATCGATGACCACCTGATGGGGATCACCCATGTGGTACGGGGAAATGAATATCTGTCCTCCGCCCCCAAGTACACCCGCCTCTATGAGGCCTTCGGGTGGGAGGAACCCAGATATATCCATTGTCCGCTGATCACCAACGGAGAGCACCAGAAGCTGTCCAAGCGTTCCGGCCATTCCTCCTATGAGGACCTGATCGAGCAGGGCTTCCTGACGGAAGCAGTGGTGAACTTTGTTGCCCTTCTGGGGTGGAGCTCACCGGACAACCGGGAGATCTTCTCGCTGGAAGAACTGGTGGAAGCCTTTGATTATCACCATATCAGCAAGTCGCCTGCAGTGTTTGACATGGTCAAGCTGAGATGGATGAACGGGGAATACTTAAAGGCCATGGACTTTGACGCATTTTATGAGAAAGCGGAGCCT
>CAJGDH010000264.1 GCA_904502145.1 uncultured Eubacterium sp. | reverse complement strand
GCAAGGTCGCTCATCATTGCATTATTTGCAAATAAGCCGGCCAGCAGGGATGCAGCGATACCGACAATGGTGAAGGTCAGTGCAGTGCTGAAGGATCCTTCATCTTTTTTGGCGGAAATAATGCCCACCAGGTTCAGGATGAAGGCAACGATCATAAGAATACCTCCCACGAGCCCGAATAAGCCTGCGCCGGCAACGATTCCTGTGGTCTGTTCCACTGCCTGGTCCGCAGCACCGGTAGAGATCATCCCCCCTGCAGCGAGGGCTAAGATTGCTGCTACGACAAGTACAACGGTACCGATCAGTGACAGGATTTCTGCTGTGAAGATCTTCTTCACACCATTGTGTGCGTTTGGAAATTTCATATTGAATAATCCCCTTTCTTCAGTAAAAATAAGTAGATTTAAAATCCATTATGTTACTTTAGCACAAAACGGAACAACGGACAAGCCTTCCTGCGTCATTCAGCCCTCCGGGCTGCCGTTTTCATCCTCTCTGTATACTCACCGATGTAGGAAGGCGCTGCGGTTCCGTGTTCCGCCAGGATCTTGATGATCGCGGACCCCACGATAACACCATCCGCTAACTTCGCCATCTTCGCGGCCTGTTCAGGGGTGGAGATGCCGAATCCAATGGCACAGGGGATATCCGTGTTCTCCCTGACCACCCTGATGATGGAGGCCAGGTCTGTTGTGATCTCGCTTCTGGTGCCGGTGACGCCCAGGCTGGATACGATGTAAAGAAAGCCCTCCGCTTCCGCGGCGATCATGGAGATACGGTCTTCCGAGGTGGGGGCGATCAGTGAGATCAGCTCCACACCGTATTTCCGGCAAATAGGCAGAAACTCATCCTTTTCTTCAAAAGGAAGATCAGGAAGGATCAGCCCGTCGATCCCCGTCTCCCGGCAGGTGGAGATAAATTTTTCCGCCCCGTAGGAGAAAACCACATTGGCGTAGGTCATAAAGACCATGGGAATGGAAATGTCTCTGCGCAGGGATCTGACCATCCGGAAGATGTGGTCTGTCTTCACCCCGCCCTTCAGGGCCCGTAGATTCGCTCCCTGGATCACCGGTCCTTCGGCGGTGGGATCGGAGAAAGGGATCCCCAGTTCGATCAGGTCCGCCCCCTGGGCAGCCATGGCCCTGACAGCCGCCTCGGTGGTCTCCAGGTCAGGATCTCCGCAGGTAATAAAGGGAATAAATGCCTTCCCCTTCTCAAATGCTTTTCGTATATTACTCATAGATATCCTCCCCTCTGTAACGGGCGATGGCGGCACAGTCCTTATC
Organism: uncultured Eubacterium sp.; assembly: GCA_904502145.1. Lineage (GTDB taxonomy): Bacteria > Bacillota > Clostridia > Lachnospirales > Lachnospiraceae > Anaerobutyricum. The sequence goes on along the minus strand of CAJGDH010000264.1, from coordinate 1,459 downwards.
CCCCCTGCCGGAAACCGTGATCACGATGATCCGGTCTTTGGACATGGAAGGTGCGATCTGCATGGCATGAGCAACGGCGTGGGCCGATTCAATCGCCGGGATGATCCCCTCCGTCCTTGAGAGGTATTCAAAGGCATTTACCGCCTCCTCGTCTGTCACCGGGACATATTCCGCCCGGCCGCTGTCGTGCAGGAAGGCATGTTCCGGTCCGATCCCGGGATAATCGAGGCCCGCTGAGATGGAGTATACCGGGGCGATCTGCCCGTCATTGTCCTGGCAGAAGTAGGATTTCATGCCATGGAAGATCCCTAACCTACCGGTGGCGATGGTGGCGGCCGTCTCAAATGTATCGACGCCCCTGCCGGCAGCTTCACAGCCGATCAGCCGGACTTCCTTATCCTCTATGAAATGATAGAAACTGCCTATGGCGTTGGATCCCCCGCCCACACAGGCGAGAACCACGTCGGGGAGTCTTCCCTCCTTAAGCAGGATCTGCTCTTTGATCTCCCGGGAGATCACGGACTGGAAATCCCGGACGATGGTGGGGAAGGGATGGGGCCCCATGACGGAACCCAGACAGTAATGGGTGTCATCGATCCGCGATGTCCACTCCCTCATAGCCTCGGAAACCGCATCCTTCAGTGTTGCCGTCCCTGTCTTTACCGGGATCACCTCCGCGCCGAGAAGTCTCATCCGGTATACATTCAGCGCCTGCCTGATGGTGTCTTCTTCGCCCATGAATACCACACATTCCATATCCATCAGCGCTGCAGCGGTGGCGGTGGCAACCCCGTGCTGGCCGGCGCCGGTCTCGGCGATCAGTCGGGTCTTGCCCATCTTCTTGGCCAGCAAGGCCTGCCCCAGCACGTTGTTGATCTTATGGGCACCGGTATGGTTCAGGTCCTCCCTCTTCAGATAGATCTTAGCCCCGCCCAGGTCCCTCGTCATTTTGGCCGCATAATAGAGGCGGGAGGGACGTCCGGCATATTCATTGAACAGGTCCCCCAGCTCCCGGACAAATGCGGGATCATTTTTATAATAATTGTATGCTTCTTCCAGTTCTATTACGGCATTCATCAATGTCTCCGGGATATACTGCCCTCCGTGAATGCCAAATCTTCCTCTTGACACAATATCCTCCTTAACTTCCCTCTTCTTGCCTGATCCTTCTCTATCTTCCCAGGGCCCGGACCGCGGCAAAGATCTTCTCCCTGTCCTTCTTTCCGTCTGTTTCCACGGAGGAGGAGATATCCACAGCCACCGGCCTCAGTTTTCGGATGGCTTCCGGGATATTCACCGGAGTCAGGCCTCCAGCCAGAATGAAAGGCCGGGAAAATGACTCCGCTTTGGTCCAGTCAAAGGTTTTGCCTGTCCCGTAGCCGTTGTCCAGCAGAATCTGATCCGCGCTGCAGGAGGCCGCAGCGGCCAGGTCTTCTTTCCCTCTGACCCGGAAGGCCTT
>CAJGDH010000263.1 GCA_904502145.1 uncultured Eubacterium sp. | reverse complement strand
TGGAAGTCCTTGTAAGCCTCTTTGATGAGGATGAAGAGGATGACGAAGATTAAAAGAATATGAGATACCAGGTTTTGAGACCTGGGATTTCTTTTTGCTGTTCTGACATCTTTTCACTTTACGCAGATACCCGATGAAAGATATAATCAGTTTATGATTATTCCCTTTGGAGAAAAGGCTTTTCAGGAAGATAAAGGAGGGATGGAAAATGTATCGGATACTACGGATTATTCCTGTTTTGACTTGCGCTTTGCTGTTGTTCTCCCTCTCGGGATGCAGTACTGACCAGATTCCGAAAAACAGCTCGGCAGAGGAGACGCAGGAAGTAACTGCGACGCAGGAGATAAAGGAAGAAAGCCCCGTGGCTGATGAAAACAGTGCTGCACAGATACCGAAAGAAGATGTTTCAGGCAAGGTGCCGGTTGTTTATTTCACATCCGATATCTCCGCAGAAGGGCTGGTCAGACTCTATGAACAGCTTGGCTGGAAACCGGATGGAAATGTTGCGGTAAAGATCTCGACAGGGGAGCCCCCTGCCAGCAATTATCTACGCCCTGAACTGATCGGTGATCTGGTACAGATGCTTGATGGTACCATTGTTGAGTGCAACACTGCCTATGGTGGTTCACGTGCCAGCTCCGCCATGCACAAACAGGTGGCGGAGGACCATGGTTTCACCGCGATTGCCGACTTTGACCTGATGGATGAGGAAGGTGAGGTCGAATGGCCCGTGACCGGAGGAACCCGACTGGATAAAGTGATCGTCGGCAGCCATGCAGAAAACTATAAGGACTGGGTGATCCTGTCTCATTTCAAAGGACATACCATGGCAGGTTTCGGCGGCGCCATCAAGAATGTCGGAATCGGTATTTCTTCCCCAAGCGGAAAGGTTTATGTCCACAGCGCAGGGACAAGAACCAGCGGCAGTATCATGTACAGTGATCAGGATGCCTGGCTGGAGGCACTTGCCGAAATGGTGACGGGTTTCCGCGATCATGTGGGTGAGGAACACATCATTTATATCAATGTGATGAACCGCCTGTCGGTGGACTGTGACTGTGACGGGCATCCGGATGAGCCGGATATCCACGATATCGGGATCGTTGCAGGTGTTGATCCGGTAGCGGTGGACCAGGCCTGTGTGGATCTGGTCTATCAGGCGGAAGGCAATGCTTCTCTTGTGGATCGGATCGAAAGCAGAAACGGAATCCATACTTTGGAACATGCGGAGAAGATCGGTCTGGGAAGCCGTGCTTATGAGATGGTCAATATCGATGAGTGATTTGTTCAGTGTTATTCACAGAGAATTTGTTTATATCTGGTATTATTTTGATCTTCAGTTCCGGCAAATCTTCCGGTACTGGATCTTAGGTATGGCGATCGGGTCTCTGATTTCAGTGTTTGCGAAGGATAGAATACACGGACTCTTTGCAGATATGCAGGGGAAAAGACTGGGGCTTCTCGGCATCCTCCCGGCCTGCCTTCTGGGGATCGCCTCGCCGCTGTGTATGTACGGTACGATCCCCATTGCCGCATCCTTTCGGAGGCAGGGTATGCGGGAAGACTGGCTGGCAGCATTTATGATGGCATCCATCCTGCTGAATCCGCAGCTTATCATTTACAGTGCGGCTCTTGGTACTACAGCCCTTTTTGTCCGCATTGTCACATGTTTCCTATGCGGCTGCATGGCGGGTCTGGCGGTGTTCCTATTCTTCCGAAGGAAAGAATTCTTTAATTTTGAGGGCTTTGAAGTGCGCGCCAGCCATGATACACATCCGAATCTTCTGATCCGGTATCTTCTGAATTTCCTGAGAAATGTAAGGGCGACCGGGCTATATTTTCTGATCGGTATTCTGCTGTCGGCTTTGTTTCAGCGTTATGTACCTCAGGATATCATGGTGAGGATATTTGGCGGCAATGAGGCCTGGGGCGTGCTGATGGCAGCCACGATCGGCGTTCCCCTTTACGCCTGTGGAGGAGGGACGATACCTCTCCTGCAGAGCTGGCTTGCAGGCGGTATGAGCATGGGTTCGGCAGCTGCCTTCATGATCACGGGACCGGCGACCAAGATCACTAATTTAGGAGCATTGAAGATCGTTATGGGCTGGAGACGGTTTGTGTTGTATCTGGCTCTGGTGTTGGTTTTTTCCTTCACCTGCGGATTGATGATAAATATGATTTAAAAAAGGAGAAAGGTATAAATATTATGGATTACAGGACAATGGTGAACCCTACATTTCTTACGGCCAAGAGTACCCTGCTCATGCTTGCGGCAGCGGGAAATGAGGATGCAGGAAAAATCAGTGCCGCTTTGGGCATCAGGGATGATTTCATTAATAATGACAAGACAAAAAACAAGGGAAAGGGCCTTCTGACGGAAGCTGAATTCAAGGCCGTCATGGCCGGTGTTACTGTATCAGTAGAAGCACGATATGAGGCTGTGTCACATTTTCTGCGAAGGGGAGGCTACAGTAACCTGCTTGATATTGCCTGCGGTTATACGCCAAGAGCCCTCTTTTGCCAGAGGGAAGGGATCGACTACGTTGGTTTTGATGTCCCTGTGGTGGCGGAGGAACTGCAGCAGTTGGCGGAAAAGACCGGAATTATCAAAGATCATCCCGCCTATGTGGGAGGGGACGCGACTAATGCTGCATCCCTTACGGCTGCGGCTGATCTCCTTGAGGGCGAAGTGCTGATTTCCTCTGAAGGACTGATGGGATATCTGTCGGAGAATGAGATGATACAGTTCATC
>CAJGDH010000262.1 GCA_904502145.1 uncultured Eubacterium sp. | reverse complement strand
CAATGCGTTCTTCTCTCTATTCCATGCAGCGGCACCGTTGAAATAGGCATTACCCTTAGCCCAGACAGGCAGATGGGATTCATGAGCTTTCTCCAGCCCGGCCATATCAGGTCTTGTGGTGAAGTCAAACTGACTGATCCACTCTTCATAGTCCGGATATCCGTCAAATGTCCAGGTGCCCGCCCGGCGGTTCTCCTTCTCAACAAGGTCCCGGGAATCCGAGATGATGACGAAATCCTCCGCAGGCCATCTCTGGACAAATATATTGTTGTAGAAACGGTCATCTCCGTGCAGGATGGTCATAAACCCCATCACTTCGGTACGGTGGGGGATATGATATGGGGTATAACGGGGGCCGGTCCCCTCTCCCACACAGGTAAATGCTCCGCAGATCAGGTTATGTACCAGGGCGACGCCCTGGGTGGCAAAGCGTAGGCTGGCATCGGAAAGCAGGATATTATTGTCGATCAGAGTCGGCCCGTGGCTTACCTCCACAAACAGGTCCTGACTCATCATTCCTCCTTTGAGTTGTTTTGCCCCTTCCGGCCTCTGGTTGTCGTGGAGAAGGTTGCCTGTGATCCTTGTGCCCTGAGCTTCCCAGTCGCACCAGATTCCCATGGTGCAGTGGTGGATATGGTTGCGGCGTATGGTCACATCGATGGCGGCATGCATCTTGATGCCCGCGATCTCCGCGCCGCCCAGCTCCATCATATTGTTGATGTGATGGATATGATTATCCTCGATAATGCTGAAGACCCCGCCCATACGGCCGATGATCCCGCCCTGCTGACAGTCGTGGATATCGCAGCGCCGGATGATGTGGCTTCCGATCTTCTCCTTGAGCCATCCGTGGTACTGCCCTCTGCAGACAGAATCCCTCTCCATCTGTGTGGGGCTTTTCACCTGCCGGTAGGTAAAATAATTATCATTATCCGGATCCAGGTATCTTCCGAGACTGATCCCGGCACAGCGGCTGTTGGAGATCTCACAGTCTTCTATGATCCAGCCCTTGCTCCAGTGGGGACCGATCATACCGTCCTGATAGGCGGCCGGCGGTGCCCAGGTGGGGGCAGCTTTCTCGATCTTAAAGCCGCTCACCGTGATAAAACCGTTTCCGGTCTTTGACGGCATGAAGCATTCCCTGCGGACATTGATCTCCACCTTCTCCTCATTGGGGTCCGCCCCCTGGAAATTGGCGTAGAGTATGGTCTCGTCCTTTTCTTCATCCTGCAGGGTAAACCACTTGTATACGGACCTCTCCGGCTCCCAGGAATAGGGACTTACCGAAGCTTCCACACATTCTTCCATGGTTCCCGTCTCATAGAGGGCCCGATCGTTCAGGTAAACACATCCTGTATGTTTGAGGTCCTTTGCAAAATACCAGTCCCCGAAGACGTAGGTAGTGTAGGGATTGTATTCACCGAAGATCCGGTTGGGGATCCGCACCGTCCAGATTCCGTCTTCGGTACGCTCCCATCCTTTCACGATCTCGGCTCCGGTAATCACCGCTTCCCACTTCTTTGTACTCCTGTAGGTGATGCGCTGTTCTTCTGTCCCGCCAACAGCCGGATCCACATATTCCCGATAAATCCCGGGTTCCACCAGCACGCAGTCCCCCGGCCGGGCGGTCTTTGCTGCCTGTCCTATGCTCCTGAAGGGACGTTCCTTCGTTCCGTCACCATCGCATCCTGCCGTTACATTTACATAGATATTCATCAGATTATGTCCTTTCCGGGAGATCCTCCACATCTACACATTTAAATCCATTCTCCATCAGAAGCCGGGCTGTCACTCCCGGTTCGTCCACCAGCCTGCCGGAAAATGTACCGTCATACCGCTGCTTTACCCCGCAGCTGGGGCTCCGGGATTGCAGTACGATCAGATCAGGCTTCTCTCTCCGGGCGATCTCCAGGCATTTTTCAGCCCCCGCCCGGAATTCCGCATCCACGATGCGGCCGTCTCTGGCGGTAACCAGGCCGTCCTTGATCTCGGAGGGAACCCTCGGCGTAGGCAGTCCTCCCATCTGTTCCGGGCAGACGGTGATCACCTCATTATCCTTCATCAGCTGCAGGACCTTCTCATTCCGGTTGTTGCCGCCGTTATATTTACAATTAATACCTGCCAGGCAGGCACTGATCATAATCTTCATCGGATATCCACCTTCACATCAGTCTTTTGTAGATGTCGATCATGCTTTCTATCTGGTACTTCAGCAGCCATGCGGCATCATTGTATTCCGGGGTCTCTTTCAGGACCCTTAAAAGCCTGGGATAGTATTTCTCCGTCTCAAGGATCTTGTGATAGATCCTGTTCCGGCTCAGGCCCCATGACATGGTGGTCAGGTTGTTGCACCTGTCCAGACATTTGACGAGGGCCGCCTTCGGATTGGAAAGGATCCTCGCATAATAGGCATTCTCCCCCTTATCCCAGTCGCCGTCCGCCGGTTCTTCCCTGGTCAGGAGCCTCACGATCTCCGCCGTCTCCTCATTGACCGGGAGATCCTCCGGGCTCTTCCCGCAATCCTCTACCACATCATGAAGGAGACAGGCCGCGATCACCTCATCCTCCCTGATCCCCATGGATAACGCATGGCAGGCGATATTCAATGGATGGTAGATATAGGGGATATCGGATCTTTTTCTTGTCTGCCCCTCATGGGCCTCCACCGAATAGTCGACCGCTTTGAAAGTATTATACATCTTATAATTCTTCGCCGTGGTCTTCACATATGTTTTCATATGTTCCCAATTAT
>CAJGDH010000261.1 GCA_904502145.1 uncultured Eubacterium sp. | reverse complement strand
TGTTCACCAGAGGAAGCATCAGCTTTTTGCCCACCAGCCCGGTGTATCTCTCATCTTCCGGATGTACCGCCACAGCAGTATCTCCCAACATGGTTTCCGGACGTGTGGTGGCGATCTCGATATATTCTTCGGACCCGATCACCGGATAGCGGATATGCCAGAAGAACCCTGCCTGATCCTCATATTCCACCTCGGCGTCGGAGATGGATGTCTGACAGACCGGACACCAGTTGATGATGCGGGAACCCCGGTAGATATATCCTTTTTCATAAAGCCGGATAAATACCTCCTGAACCGCCTCTGAACAGCCTTCATCCAGAGTGAAGCGTTCCCTGTCCCAGTCTGCGGAGGAACCGAGTTTCTTAAGCTGGCTGACGATCCGTCCGCCGTACTCTTCTCTCCACTGCCAGGTACGTTTCAGGAATCCCTCACGCCCCAGTTCTTCCTTGGATGTCCCTTCTTCTTTTAATTTATTGATGACCTTTACTTCCGTAGCGATGCTGGCATGGTCGGTTCCCGGCTGCCACAGCGCATTGTAGCCCTGCATCCGCTTAAAACGGATCAGGATATCCTGCAGGGTGTTGTCCAGAGCATGTCCCATATGAAGCTGGCCGGTGATATTCGGCGGGGGCATCACGATGGTGAAGGGCTTTCTGCTCCGGTCCACCTCTGCGTGGAAGTATTTTTTATCTAACCATTTCTGGTAAAGACGCTCTTCAATCTCGGCGGGATTGTAGGTCTTGTTCATTTCTGTTCCCATGTCTGTAAGTCTCCTTCTACTTTGAAAATTCCAATGTGACCTTGGCCGGCACATTAGTCACAACCCATTTTTCATCCGACTCCAGCTGCGGCCGGAAAGCCTGCCTCTGCTGGCTGACCAGGGTTGTAAAATACTGGCGGGCATCCTCCTGACGGCCGTTCACGTTCAGGTATACGATCTTTCTGTACCTGGCCGCATCCTCGGTAAACTGCTGTTCTTCCATCATACCGGACAGTCTCTCCTCAAACTGGCTGATGAGATCATCCGGCACATGGAAGCTGTCCCTGATCTCCTGGGTTGCCCCGGCCAGGTCCCCATTGTCAAAGACCATGAGGCAGTAATAACTGAAAAGGGATGCCTCGTCCCCGTTGTTGCGGTAAGCTTTTACAAAATCGATCTTGGCGTCCTCGAAACGGAACAGCTGGGAGTTGGCAATTCCCCGGTTATGGTAGATATTTCCCGTCTGGACTCCTTCCTCTCCGCTTAAATGTTTCAGCGCCTCATCGTAATATTGAATGGCCATAGTCGCCTTATGATATTTTAAGAGCAGGTCGCCGATCTGTTTGTACTGTCTGTGATAGGGCTCATTTTTCAGGCTCCGGTAATGATCCAGGATGACCCGGATCTCCGCCTCCGAATAATAGTTCCCTTCACGGAACAATGTGGCGAAATACTTCATCTGATCCTTCTCGGGGGACTCCAGTTTGACCAGCTGGCGATACAGTTTCTCCAGTCCCAGTTCTTCCCTGATATAGACCAGCAGGTCATCCTCGGGAAGGGTGTAGAGGTAGCAGATCAGATGCTGGCTCAGATAGCAGCACAGCTCTTCATAGGAACTGACGGAAACTTCTGTTTGCGGAAAACGATATGGCTTTTCTCCGGTCTTTCCTATACAGACTATCGTCTCTCTCATGGCTTCCTCCTCTTATGAGATCAGTGAAAACGGAAATACGGTAACCTTTCCGGTCCCGGGGAACATGCATCCGAACCCCAGGTCCGTCAGGAAGATGATTCCTTCCGTGCGGGAAGTAAAGGTGACCTCCACCCTGATCCTCGTGGTCTTGGGGGGACGTTTCGGAAGGTCCTTCACCTCGCAGGCTGCGATCTCCGTCTCGTTATCTTTGTTGTTGAGGTAGAAAAAATCCACCTTCTGACTCTTATCCAGGATAATATCCAATGTGCCGCCGGTGTTGAACCACTCTTTGCCTATGGTGGTGATGGGCACATATTTCTGGCGTCCGTTCTCCGCGGCCACCAGTCCGATGGTATGATGGACCATCTCCGGGCCCTGCATCAGGATCATTCCGTCCTCGATCAGGGTGGTATTGCCTATCCCCAGAAGGCCTGCTCCGTTGGCATAGATATTCTGCCCCAGAAATACTCTGCGGCCGGAGCAGAGACAGTTCAGGGTCTTCTTCATCCAGTTCCCCTCAAATCCGTGCCCCGTAAGAAAAATGATATGGGTGGGGTTCTTCAGGAGGAACTGTTTGATCATCTTGCAGAAGTCCTGATCCAGGGTCTCACTGCCTTCGACGATCCCGTAGGGGGTCAGGTCAACCTCCTGGGTGACTGCACGGTAACCCTTCTGTTTGCCCCGGTAAACCTGCTCCACCATAATGTAGCGGAGCACGTTGTTCTGATATTCCAGGAGCATGGAGTTCCGGTCCCAGACCACCCTCTCCTGGTGAAATACATACTCTACAAAACTGCGGAAACGGCTGATGACATTCACTCCGAATCTCTCCCTGAAGTCCTCGGAGAGAAGTTCCTTAAGCCGGGCCCGGTTCTCCGGAGAGATGTCCGTCAGGGAAAAGTTGACCGCGGTGTAATCGTCCCAGTCAAGATTGTTGCATTCGAAATAGTTGAGGACATAATCCATCCCGACCGCCAGGTAGTCTTCCTTGTCGGGCAGGGGGAAATATTCCTCGGTCATCTGTTCCGTTCCCTCGTCATATATACTGAGCTGAACCGCTTCCTCGCTGAGATCGATCCCC
>CAJGDH010000260.1 GCA_904502145.1 uncultured Eubacterium sp. | reverse complement strand
TGAGTCCGTCGGTAAGCAGTTCCACGCAGCTTAACCGCTCATCGAAGGAAGCACTGAAGAGCCTCCGGTAGATATCGGTCCTTACCCTGCCGGCAAGGATATTGCTGATGTCGTACTCGTCACGGTATTTCCGGTACAGGTCATAGTAGACCGCCGCATCCCTGGCGATCTCCTCATGCTGCAGGTACTGCCTGATCACTTCCTCATCGACCTTTATCTCCTGATCCTCATAGGACCTGATCAGATAACTCAGGTCTTCCCAGCCTCTGGCTGTCACAAACTGCAGCCCGTCCACGTCATTTTCCGTGCGGTAGAAATTCTGGGGGCGAAGCTCCAGGTAGCTCAGGATGAAGGGGTGGACCTGATGGTCTCTGGCATACTCTTTAAAGGCACCGAGATCCGCCTCGATATCCATCCTGCGGACCCTGTCCAGAGTGACGAAATCGAACTCCCTGACACTTTTGTTGTATTCCGGCGGGTTTCCCGCGGCAACGATGATCCATCCCCGGGGCACCGCCTGGTTTCCGAAGGTTTTACACTGAAGGAACTGCAGCATGGTGGGGGCCAGGGTCTCGGAGACACAGTTGATCTCGTCGATGAAGAGGATCCCTTCCTCTCTACCGGTCTCCTTGATATAACGGTATATGCTGCTGATGATCTCACTCATGGTGTACTCGGTCACAGAAAATGTTTTCTCCCCGTAAGTCTCCTCTTTGATAAAGGGGAGTCCCACGGCGCTCTGCCGGGTATGGTGGGTGATGGTGTAGGACACCAGGCCGATCCCGCATTCCGCGGCGATCTGCTGCATGATCTGTGTCTTGCCGATCCCCGGAGGCCCCATCAGCAGGATGGGTCTCTGCCGGATCTCCGGGATCAGGTATTCCCCCTGCCCATCCTTCTTCAGATATGCCTTCACCGTATTTTTGATCTCTTCTTTGGCTCGTTTAATGTTCATACAAAGAATTACTCCATATCCATGACGGCATCCACCGCGTCGATGAACGCGGCACGCACCGCATTATGCTCCAGGGCATCCACGCCCCTGATGGTGGTCCCTGCCGGTGAGCATACCTTATCCTTCAAGATGCCCGGGTGCTCTCCTGTCTCCAGCTGGAGGCGGGCACTTCCCAGGATCATCTGGGCGCTGAGGGCATAAGCCTGGTTTCTGGGAAGTCCGTATTTGACTCCGGCGTCCCCCAGGGCTTCGATGACCATATCCACGAAGGCCGGTCCGCATCCGCTGATGGCGGTGGCGATCCCCATGAGACGGTCGGGGATGGTCTCGACCCTGCCCAGGGCGGCAAAAAGTTCTCTTACCTCCCGGCTTTCCTCCTCCGTGAGGCTGTTGGTCTCCTCAAAGAGCAGGACTCCTTCCCCCACCATGGCCGGTGTGTTGGGCATGATATACTGGAACCTTGTGGAAGGATCAAGAAAACCGGCGTATTTCCCGTAATTCCATCCCGCTGCCACGGAAAGGAGAGCCTTGCCTTTCAGCAGGTCCCTGGTCCCCTCCAGGACTCCTTCGATCTGGTATGGCTTGCAAGCCATCAGGATGATGTCACAAGCCGCGATCATCTCATCCCTGTCCCTGCAGGGGGTAAATCCTATTCTTTCCGCGTTTTTTTCCAGTTTATCATAGTGGGGGGCATAGGCGTAAACCTGATCCCCCGTCAGCAGCTTCCTGCCGATCCAGCCGGAGGCGATGGCCTGAGCCATATTTCCCATTCCGATAAATCCGATTCTTTTCATTTTCCCTGATCCTTTCCTGCTTTATGTCCTTTTATTACTTCCTTCAGTTGTTTCCGCCCGCGATCCGGGCCTCTTTTTCCGCCTGTTCATAGATTTCTTCTCTGCCGGGGTAATAGCCCTCGAAGGCTGATTTCGCGGCCAGGGCCAGCAGTTCCGTATTTTCCCCTATCCCCAGAAGGCCCGGGTATTCGATGGTCCTTTTGCAGAGATCGGAGGCAATCTTCTTAAGAAGAGTGTCCTCGGGGATGGCACCGATGCCGAATAAGGTGGTAGAGTATGACCGGTCATTTCTGCTGATCTGGATATAGGTACTGCAGAAATTCACAAACTCCCTGTAGCAGACGTCCCGGTATTCCGGCTTCTCCCCCAGGATATCCAGGCCCAGGACCTCCAGGATCTCCGCCTTCCTCTTCCCGGCTTTTCTCTTCCCCAGAAAGGAATTGCACTCCTTTACGATAAAAGGCAGGTCCACCCACACTTTAAAGAAATGGTCCGTCCCGTCATATTTTCCCCTGCCATCGGTATATCTCTTGTTCCAGAGGCGGAGACGCAGGTGGTTTTCCTCCGTGTCCTCCACTGCCAAAGCCTGGTCCAGCAGAGCCTTTCTCCGCATCCCGTCGGTTTCCATGTAATAATCATCCGGCCATTCCAACTGCCGGATGCTCTGACCAGCATCTCTCTCAAGCATAGTTTTCCTCCTGCATTCATATAAAAAATGATATATCTAATCGAAAAAAAAGTCTAGCAAATTTGAGAAAATGTACCTGTCATGGTATCATGAAACAAGCGACAGATTGTCAAAAAAGAGGTAAACGGAAAGGATGTTCCCATGTCAGGCAGAGAGTTCCCGGGGTTGACGGTTTCAGGATCAGCAGAAAAATATACAACCAGGATGGATATCCTGTGGGATCCGGCCCGGGAGGGCGCCAGGATCCTGCGGATCTACGGCAATGACCTTACGGTCAGGATCCCCGACCGGGTGGATGACCTGCCGGTAACCGAACTGGGTGCCTACTGTTTC
>CAJGDH010000259.1 GCA_904502145.1 uncultured Eubacterium sp. | reverse complement strand
TCATCCTCCTTGATCCTGGACAGGAGTCTCTGTCCCTCTGTTCGCCGGATCTGCTCCTCCATGGCGGGGGAAGCCTTATCCGGCGTGGGTTCATCGGCGCATTCCAGGATTTCAACAGGATATGATCTGCGGATCATTTTCCGGTAATAATCGATGCCTTCATTGAAATGATCCTCCTTTATCCTTCCGACACAGAGGATCCTTATGCCTCTCAATTTCTCCGTCCCCGTCCGCCGAAGATCAGGACCAGACGCAGGAGCTGAAGTGCGGAAGCCGCTGCTGCCGCCACATAGGTCATGGCCGCTGCGGAAAGCACCTTCTTGGCCTCGCCCACTTCTTCGGAGTCCAGCATCCCTGAACTGTCCAGTATACGGATAGCCCTGGATGAAGCATCAAACTCCACCGGAAGGGTGATCAGCTGAAAGAGAACAGACAGGGAGAACAAAGCGATCCCTATGGTGATCACCATCTGGTTGTAGCCTAAAAGGACACCGACCAAAATCAGAGGAATGGAGAGGGAACTCCCGAAATTCACCACCGGAACCAGGGAACCGCGGATATTCAGCGGTGCATAATTGGTGTCATGCTGAATGGCATGTCCGCACTCATGGGCGGCCACACCGATGGCGGCCACGGAGGTGGAATTATAGGTGGAGTCCGATAAACGAAGCACCTTGTCCGTCGGATTGTAGTTGTCTGTCAGGTTACCTGCGATATGTTCGATCCTCACATCGTAGATCCCTGCTCCCTGAAGGATCGTCTGGGCAGCCTGTGCCGCCGTGATCCCGGATTTACTTTTCACTTTCGCGTATCTGCTGTATGTGCTCCTCACCTTTGCCGAGGCAGCCAGTGAGATGACAAGGCCGATAATTACCAGGAGATAGGTCCAGCTGAAGCCGTAGCCATAACCGTATCCGTATCCCATTCCGTATCCGTATCCATACATCACCAATACCTCCTTTTTTCTATAGTCACTGCGGGAAGATCTGTTCCCGGGACTAAAGAAATCATACAACAATTAACTTTCAAAAAAAGGGAAAATTCCTTAAGACTATCTTGTCAAAGGGTGAACAATGGGTGAAATCAGTCGTCATCTTCCTCCCAGTTATGGTAGACAGCCTGGACGTCATCGTCCCCCTCCAGAAGATCGAGGATCCTGTTCATGTTCTTGACATCCTCCGGATTGGTCAGCTGGACATAGGTATCCGGGATCATGGTCACCTCGGCGGATGCCATGGGCACGCCTTCCTTCTCCAGTCCTTCCCTTACCTCGCTGAAAAGATCGGGATCCGTGGTGATCTCATAGCTGTCATCTTCCTCCACGAAATCCTCGGCGCCCAGGTCCAGAGCGATCATCATGAATTCGTCCGGATCGGTCTCATACTCTTCTTTGGAGATGATGATCTGGCCTTTTTTCTGGAACATAAAAGATACACAGCCGCTGGTTCCGACATTTCCCTTGCCTTTGGAGAAAGCGGCACGGACATTGGCTGCCGTACGGTTCTTGTTGTCCGTCAGGGTCTCCACGATCACTGCGGTACCGCTGGGGCCGTAGCCTTCATAGGTGTTCTGCACGTAATTGACGGAATTTGCATCCCCGGCAGCCTTCTTGATCCCACGCTCGATGGTATCGTTGGGCATGTTGTTGGCTTTTGCCTTGGCGATCACGTCACGAAGCTTGCTGTTATTGGCAGGATCGGCTCCGCCTTCTTTGACCGCCACGGCGATCTCACGTCCGATCACGGTAAAGATCTTACCTTTGGCTGCATCATTTTTTTCCTTTTTATGTTTGATGTTCGCAAATTTAGAATGTCCTGACATAGCAATTCTCCTTAATTTTTCTCAGAATGATAAACCAATTAATTATAGCATATCCGCTTCATGAGGTAAATATTTTTCACCCCAGAATCCCGCTTTTTCGCACCGCTTCCACCGCCTCGCTGATCTCCTCGGGAGGGAGGACCAGGGCAAAGCGGACGAAGCCTTCTCCCAGACTTCCGAAGCTGCTCCCGGGGGTGCAGATCAGGCCTGTCTTCTCGATCAGGTCAAGGACAAACTCCGAGGATGAGGTATAGGGGGCAGGGATGGGTCCCCAGGCAAACATGGTTCCCTGACTCTTGGGAATGTGCCATCCTATCCGGTCGAGGCCTTCGCAAAGAGCGTCTCTCCGGCGCTGGTATTCCTCACACTGTCTGTGGATCTCCTCATCATAGTCGTTGGTCAGGGCATCGATAGCCCCCATCTGTACCGGGTAGAAGATCCCGTAATCGATCTGTGACCGGAACCTCTTAAAAGCATCGACAACCTGTGCATTTCCCACCACGAAGGACATACGGGCCCCGGTGTAGTTAAAGGTCTTGGAAAGGGAATAAAACTCCACTCCCACCTCTTTGGCTCCGGGGAAAGACAGGAATGATTTACCCGGCTTTCCGTCATAGACGATATCCGAATAGGCATTGTCATGAATAATCAGGATATTGTTCTCCCTGGCGAAGGCGATCAGTTCTTCATAGAAAGAATCCGGTGCAGTCACACAGAGAGGGTTGGCCGGGTAGGAAACCACCATGGCTTTGGCTGCTTCCCTGATGTCATCGGGAATACCTTTGAAGTCCGGAAGGTAGTCATTTTCCGGCAGAAGGGGATATCTCCACTGGTCTGCCTGGGCGATATAGGCGCCGATAGAAAAGATGGGATAACCCGGATTGGGTACCAGGACCACATCGCCGGGATTGATAAAAGGCTGCAGGATATGGGCCATCCCCTCCTGGGACCCGTAGATGGACATTACTTCGTCCGCTTCTATATCCACGCCGTATCT
>CAJGDH010000258.1 GCA_904502145.1 uncultured Eubacterium sp. | reverse complement strand
GTATAAACGCCCAGAAATCCCGTACTGTTGCTCCAATAATAGGAGATGGCCTCATCCTGGCTGCTGTCCGCCGGAATGCCGTAGCCGGAGGCTTCCCGATAGGCGGCAGTCCCGCCGGTGTCGTTATGATCACATTTCGCTAAAGTCCAGCGGCAGGTCACACTGGAGCCGGAAAATACGCCCAGGACAGTGGTATTGGCGTCACCTGTATTGATGTTCTCCACCGTTCTGCTGGAAACGTAGCCGAGGGAGTTGCTGATGAGTCCAGTGGAATTGTATTGGAGATGGGTTGCAGGAGTATTGAACATAATGATCTTCTCAAAGCCATTCCCAAAATCGACACCCTGCTGGGCATCCACGTCACAGAATTGGATCAAGCCCTTGAGATTGGTGATCCTGTCTTCCGTTCCGTGGTAATAGAACGTCATCTCCGTCTGGACATAATCTGTTCCCATGGCTGTGACCCCGATATGGTTCGTACTGAATCCCACATAGGGAGCGACATACTGGTTGTACAGCTGATTCCTGATCCTCTCCGACGGGAAGAGATACCCCGTCACGGTCATCCTCATATCCACTGAATAAGTCTTTCTGGTGGAGGGATCGTGCCAGGTCCCCACATTGGTATAGGTGGCATAAGGGTTGCTGCTGCACCTGGACAGATCGAAGACACAGGTCTGGATATGCCCGATATTGGTGGTCTCATACAGGTTTCCGAAACGGTTCCTGTCGCTGGCCCTCACTGTGTCCAGGGATACTCTGCCGCCGCTGCCACCCCCCACTGTCACCGTGGTTGATGATGTTATCCTGGGGGTAAAGCTGTAGAGATTGCCGTCCTTCATCTCCGTGGAAATGTAACGGGAAGCGGCATTCACGTCCTCAACCACCTTAAGGTTGTCCCCGGAAGCGGAAGAAACCTTACTGCTCTGCTTCTGAAGGCGGAAATAGTGGCTGGTCACATCCGGCATGTCCACATCATGAGGACCCGAGGCCGATTTTAGGGCTGTCCCCGGACCGGCCTGGGGCTCCTGATCTTCATCCGAAGGATTCCTGACCGGTTCCTCCGCAGACTCTTCGGTGTCAGTCTCCTCCTCCGGTACTTCAGATCCGGTCTCTTCCTCCGCATCCTTCTGCTCGGGATCATCTGCTGAGGCATCCTGGTCCGGCTGGTTCAGCTGGTCCGGAGGGTCCGCCGAAAGATCCGGGTCGGTATCTTCCTGAGAAGGCCCGGACGGGGATGCGGGTTTGTCCTTTTCTTTATCCTCATCCCCATCCTTATCTTTATCCTTATCCACGTCCTTCTCTGTCTCCTCCGTCTCCTCAGACGGTTTGTCCGATGCTTCCTTATCAATCTGTTCCGGCTTCTCAGTTGTTTCTTCTTTGCTTAAGGTCTCCTTGTCCTGTGATGTGTTCTTCCCGGCTTCTTCCGCCGTCTTCTCTGAGGTAAGTTCATCTTTCTCCTCCTGCACAGCTGCGGCACGGACATATCCTGTGTCCCGGGGAAGGCTTATACTCCCGGCCAGCAGTACTGCCGCCATGGCCAATGCAAGGATCCTCTTACAGGTACGATGCATATTCTTAACCTCACTTTCTATCATTCATCGGAAACACGCAATCTCCTCACCAATCCATCAGACATATTCCTCCTTTCTGGCAAATGTTTTTAAAATTGTAAATATTTTACATTTATATTTTATATGACTATATATTTCATGTCAAGCAGAAATCCCGGGATAAAAGAAAAAATCCCGGAGTAAAAATACTCCGGGAAGCAGATTTTTTGTTGATGGATATTCAGTTGAGCCTGAATCCGTCAGCGGTCTGTCATGCTGATGGACTCCACCGCCACGATACCGCCGCGGACGACTTCCACCTTCTGGAATTTCTCCATCAGGAGACGGATGAGGTCATTGTTCTTACCTTCGGTGGCCACGCACTCCAGAAGCACGCTGTCGATACCGTAATCGATGGCCTTTGCGCCGAATACGGTGGCGATACGGAAGATCTCCCCCTTCTCGAACTCGGAACAGTCGTGGATCTTGAAGAAGAGGATCTCCTTCATATGGGTAGGTGCATCGGTGATATCAAAGAGTTTGATGACCTCCACACAGCGGTTGAGCTGTTTTTTGATCTGTTCGAAAGTAGGATCATCGGAGGAAAGGCCGATGGTCATACGGGAGATGGTGGGATCTTCTGTCACACCGACGGTGATACTGTCAATATTGTAGGATTTTCCGGCCATCATGCTTGCGATACGGGCAAGGACACCAATCCTGTTCTCCACATACAGAGAGACCCATCTTTTTTTCTTGATATTGCTTACTTCTCTCATGGTAATCCCTCCTAGATCAAAATATCGTCAAAACTCTTTCCGCCGGGAATCCAGGGTAAGACCATCTCGTCAGGAGATACCATACATTCCACGATAACAGGCCGTTTGTGGGCATGGGCGTAAGCTCTGGCTTCCTCGATGACCGGTTTAAGCTGGTCGTCGGATCTGACCAGGAAGCCCTTGGAATTGTAGCTTTCCGCGATCTTCACGAAGTTGGGGACGTACTCCATATCTTCAAAACCGGAGTCCATGACTTCCCCCTCTTCGTTCTTGTAACAGTTAAGGTTGGTCAAGGAGAAGTTCCCTTTGTGGAACTTGGTCTGCATCTGACGGACCATGCCAAGGAAAGTGTTGTTGAGGATGACATTGACCAGAGGCAGATGCTCAACCACACCTGTGGCAAGCTCCTGCATATTCATCTGGAATCCGCCGTCCCCGTTGATGGACACGACTTCCTTGTCCCTGCAGCCGATCTGGGCTCCCACAGCGGAGGGGAGACCGAATCCCATGGTTCC
>CAJGDH010000257.1 GCA_904502145.1 uncultured Eubacterium sp. | reverse complement strand
ATCACTTTTCCCTCTTTTGCTGTCCGTACCCCGCAGAATCCCCTTTCCCCTTCTTCAATCCTGCAATGTCTGAAACACACCTCACATACCGGCATAGTATTTCCTCCTTGATTCACTGTTTTTTATCAATGATGTCGGATCACTTCGAATCTTTCCAGCTTCACTTCCGCGCGGGCAGAGATGACTGCTTTTCTTTTGGCGATGGCAATCTGGTCCTCCACGGTATCCACCCCGTCAAGATCCGGGAGCAGGAGGCCTCTTTTTCCCCCTCTGCTGACGATGACCCCGTATTTTTTCACATCGAGGTAATCGGGGGATGGGATCTCCTCCGGCTGTCCGAGTACGTCAACACTGATCTCCAGCCATCTGAGTTCCTGCGGACCGATGGGTTCAAAACGGGGATCCCTGGTGGACGCGCTGATGGCATTGGCGATGATCTCCTCCGCGATATTGTCTCTGGTGGGAAGGATGGTCCCGATACAGCCCCTGAGCCTCCCATGTTCGTGGATGGATACGAAGGTACCGGCTTTATCTTTGTACATTTCTTCCGGCAGTCCCTCAGGGATATCCGGTATCCTGTTTTTCCGGATATAGCTTTCCACGGTTTCCCTGGCCAGCCTGACATAGGGATCGGCCTTTTCTTTTTCCTTCTCTATCCGGTCTTCCTGTACCTTTAGATAACGGGTCAGGAAATGCCTGTCCTCATTCTCATTTTCCGGGTAGAAGCTGCAGATCCCGTATCCTACTCCTGTCACATCCTCATGGGAGAGGGCGGTGGATCTGACATCCAGTCCGTCCAGACAGCCGGCCATAATGACAAAGGACCGGTGGCCGCATTCTGCAGCCTTGTCACAAAAGGCTTCCTCAAAGTCCAGTAATTCTCCGAAAGCCCCCCTGGAGCATACATCCATGATCCGCCGGTCGTATTCCGGCCCTTCCGGTGCAAACCCGTAGGGACCATAGTCCTGCAGCTTGTGGGACAGGTCCCCGCTGGCGACAAAAACTGCTTTTCTGCCTGCCTGCTGACAGGCTTTTCCGATGATCTGACCCAGCCGGTAGTGGTCGGTGAGGGGAAGCCCCGACAGGCCCAGGCGGACCAGTTTGAAATCATTGTATTTTTTCCGGATAAAATAAAGGGGAACCATGGTACCGTGATCAAGGCGGGGATCCTCTTCTCCCAGGGTACCTGCGGGCAGGTCTTCTTCCTCTGCCAGAGCGGCGATCAGGTCCACCAGCTCCCGGTCATAGGTTTCACAGAATGCCACGTCTTTTGCGCGGAAATCCGCAAAGGAACCTTTTGCGCTGCCGCCGGGTGAGATGTGGAAATAATCTGCGTACATGATGCTGTGCGGGCTGGAGATAATGATCGTTTCCGGCTTCAGGGATGCGATCTCCTCCGCCACCTGCTCATAGGCCCGGATGGTTGTTTCTATCTGTTTTTCACTTCCCCTCCCCACCTGAGGGATGATCATCGGCGGGTGGGGTACCATAAAAGCGGCAAGGATGTTGTTTTTCATGTGTTTTTACCCCCTGTTCTGAATCTGATTTTTCGAATAAAAAATATTTTCCTGAATCCATGATACTTTCTTCCTGTCTCCAGGTCAATGGCCATATTTTGTATAAATATCCGGAAAATCACTTGATAAAATCTGAAATATGGATATGATATAAAAAGATGCATAAACAGAGTATATTAAAAAAGAATAATAGGAGATAACATACATGAGTAAAGTGGCGATCGTCACCGACAGCAACTGTGGACTGACACCGGATGAAGCGAAATGGCTGGGTATCTACCTGCTGCCCATGGGCTTTCTGATCAATGGGAAAGTATATCGTGAAGGGATAGATATCACACAGAGGGAATTCTATGAGATGCTGAAAGATCCCAAACTGCAGCTGTCCACATCCCAGCCCTCCCCCATGGAAGTGATGGACTTATGGGATGAAGCCCTGAAAGAAAATGATTCCCTGGTCTACATTCCCCTTTCCAGCGGTCTGTCAAACTCCTGTCAGACAGCCAGGGCCCTGGCGGAGGATTATGACGGGAAGGTAGAAGTAGTGGATAATCAGAGGATATCCGTCACCATGAAACAATCCGTGATGGATGCCCTGACCCTGATCGGACAGGGATACGACGCGGCACAGGTCCGCCGGATCCTTGAGGAAGAGAAAGGCAATTCCAGCATCTATATCATGGTGGATACGCTTGATTACCTGAAAAGGGGCGGAAGGATCACTCCGGCTGCCGCTCTGATCGGTGAAATCCTCAGGATAAAACCGATCCTGCAGATCCAGGGAGACAAGCTGGACGCCTATGCCAAGTCAAGAGGGACCAGACAGGGGAAGAAGACCATGATCCATGCCATACAGAAAGATATGGAAGGACGTTTTAAATGGTTTGTTGACAAAGGGGAAGCGGTGATCCGCTATGCCTTCTCCGAAGGAGTCAATCCCAGGGAAGTGGAAGCATGGGATGAAGAGCTGAGGGATGCATTTCCGGATTACGAGATCTCGGGCGATCCCTTATCGCTGGTGATCGGATGCCATATCGGTCCGGGAAGCCTGGCCGTTACAGTATCCAGGAGGCTGTGATCTGACGCAGATCCTGTTTTGTGTTTCATATTGTATCATATTGAAGCTGTGCCGGGATTGACAGGGCACCCTGCCGTTGGTAAAATATCACAAACAACAGAATAATAAGGATTGAGAAACAGAGTTAGTCCGTATTAATAGAGATTTGATGATCTTTATTAATTGCGGACTTTTTTATTTGCCAAGGAGAGAAGTATGCGAAAAGATGTTGTCCTTCCAACCATCCTGCCATCGATCCAGAATAATCTGGATCTGT
>CAJGDH010000256.1 GCA_904502145.1 uncultured Eubacterium sp. | reverse complement strand
GTCTTTAAACCGAAGCTTACCGGGATCACGTTTGCTCCCAGGATCTTCATCCGGGTAACGTTTGGCGCCTGCTTGGCGATATCCACTTCACCCATGTAGATATCACATTCCAGGCCGAAATAGGCAGCAGCCGTGGCCAGGGCCACACCGTGCTGTCCGGCGCCTGTCTCCGCGATCAGTTTCTTCTTGCCCATGAATTTGGCCAGCAGTCCTTCTCCCATACAGTGGTTAAGCTTGTGGGCTCCCGTATGGTTGAGGTCTTCCCTCTTTAAATAGATCTGGGTCCTGCCTAAAAGGTTGGACAGATTCTGGCAGTGATAGACCGGAGTGGGCCTTCCCTGGAAGTCTCTTCTGATCCTCCTGAGCTCATTGATGAACTGGGCTGACTGAGCGATGGTATGATAAGCCTCGGCATATTCGTTGAAAGCTTTGATCAGTTCCGGATCCTCAAGAAAGTTGCCACCATATTTTCCAAAATAACCGTCATTCGTTGGATATTCTTTCAGATAATTATCGTAATCTCTGTATTTATTCATGTTCAGTATCCTTTCTTCACTGTACTGCCTTTTAGTATAGCACAGATTCCTCTGCTTTTGCATTATGTAAATTTAGGTAAATTGCTAAAAATACAGAATAAAAATTGACCTGTTTTATATAAAATGCTATAATATTTCTGACAAGTATTATCGTTTTTCATTAATTAAAGGAGGTAGAATATGGGGAAGTATATTATAGGAATTGATGCGGGGACCACCGGGATCCGTGCCATCGCATTTGATCACGATGCCAATGTCCTCTCCAATGCCTACTCGGAATTTACACAGTATTTTCCGGAGCCGGGCTGGGTGGAGCATGACGCGGACGAGATCTTCGATGTGACCATGGCAATGATCGAAAAATGTGTAAAAGACGGTGGCCTGTCCTTCGACGACCTGGCGGCCATCGGAATCACCAACCAGAGGGAGACCACCGTACTCTGGAACAAGAATACGGGAAAGGCCGTATATCATTCCATCGTATGGCAGGATATGAGGACGGCTGACCGTGTGACGGCCTTCAATGAAAAATACGGTGACAGCAAATATGCCACCGCCGGCAGCAATGCCATGACCAACAGTACCGGTCCCAAGATCGAGTGGATCATGGAGCATGCTCCCGAGGTGAAGAAAGGCATCGAGGATGGAGAGGTCCTCTACGGATGGGTGGATACCTGGCTGATCTGGAAGCTTTCCGGCGGCAAGGCCCATGTGACCGATTTCACCAACACGGCCGGAACCCTGCTGGGCGACATCACCAAACTGGATTATGACGAGGAGCTTCTGAAAGAATTCGGCATCCCGCGCAGCATCCTTCCGGAGCTGACCATCACCGGCAAGTTTGCCGTGGATACCGACCCGGATGTCTTCTTCGGCCATGCGGTACCCATCGCAGCCTCCGCGGGTGACCAGACCGCAGCTGCCATAGGCCAGGCATGTATCAAACCAGGTATGATCAAGAATACCTACGGAACCGGTTCATTCATCGTTCTGAATGCAGGGGAAAACCTCCCGCAGAACATCCCGGCTTCCACAGGACTTTTCATCGAGACGGCCAATGACATCACCGACAAACAGCATTATGCCCTCGAGGGCTTTGCAAATGTATCCGGATCCGCTATCCAGTGGCTCAGGGACGGTGCGGGAGTAGTCACCAATGCCAAGGAGGCAGAGGAACTGGCCAACTCCGTGGAAGACAACGGCGGCGTATACTTTGTTCCCGCCTTTGCCGGTCTGCCCAACGGCAGTGACCCATACGCAAGGGGAACCATCATCGGGATCACCAGAGGAACCACCAAGGCTCATCTCTGCCGGGCAGCCATCGAGGCGATGGCATACCAGGTTGCGGAATCCTTCAACGCCATGGCAGAATATGCCGGTGTCGAGATCCGTTCCGTCCGTGCCGACGGAGGCGGAGCACAGAATGACTTCCTGTGCCAGTTCCAGGCAGATATCCTGGGTGTTCCCGTGGAACGTCCGGTGATCACCGAGACCACCTGTCTGGGTGTTGCTTTCCTGGCCGGCGTAGCCACCGGATTCTGGAAGGACATGGATGAAGTTGCCTCCAAATGGCAGTGCGAGAAACGCTTCGAGCCCAGGCTTACCGCCGATGAGCGTAAGAAACTGATGGACGGCTGGAACAAAGCGGTGGCTCATGCTTCAGGATGGTTGAAATAACCGGGGAAAATGATATGGGAGATATAGCATTGATCCATGGGAACATCATCCCCATGGACGGATATAAACGCTGCCAGGCAGTCATCGCCTTAAACGGCAAGATCGCTGCCGTGGGCAGTGATCAAGAGATTGAGAGGCTGGCGGAAAAAGCGGGCGTCAGGGTGTTGGACCTCAAGGGGGCAACTGTTCTTCCGGGGCTCCACGACTGCCATGCCCACCTTTCCCTGACCGGTTTTGACGCCCAGGGGATCAACATGTATGACGCCGGGGATATCGCCGAAGTACTGGCCAGGCTGAAAGAAGCCGATGAGACCTGGGAGGCGGACCGCTGGCTCTTCGGCCAGAGGATCGACGAAGGCCTGCTGGCGGAGAAACGGCCTCCCACCATGGAGGAACTGGATGTTTTTAACCGCCCCGTCTTCATCTCCGACCGGGGAGGACATTATGTCCTGGTGAACCGTCTTGCCTTCGATGCCCTGGGAATCGACGAGGACATGGAAGGTGTCCGGAAGGATGAGAACGGAAAGCCCAACGGAAGGCTTCAGGATACCGCCAACAAGACTGCCCGGAACCGTTTCCCCTGGACCAGGGAACAGACCCTGGAGGCCATGAGATGGACAGCGGAGGAAGCCATAAAGAAAGGCATCACCACC
>CAJGDH010000255.1 GCA_904502145.1 uncultured Eubacterium sp. | reverse complement strand
TTTGCCTTCATGAACATGTTCTGGCCGATCAGTTCCCCTCCGGATTCCATGACAAGATCAAGTTCCGGCACAAAATCGGGATCGTCTCTTAACCGGTGCAGCACGAAATGTTCCAGGCAGCCGGGGCGATAGACATTCCAGAATGATTCCCTGACGAGGTTCTCTGTTTTACGGTATTCTTCTTCTTTTTCCAAACGGATGATATAGTCATTTTCTTTCATTTTTTATTTCCTCCTGAAAATTGTTGACATCAATGCTGAATCCAGCGGGAGGATCTGCGATCGTGTGCAAACCTCTCCCGGTTATGCCACAATCTCCGGTGTTCTTGTTTTTCTCAAACAACAATCTCCTTTTTTTGAATTATTTTATTTTTTCTTTCACTTCATCATCGTAGTCATGTTCATCAACCGGCGGAACATCATCCAGAGTACCTCCGGTGACTTTCTCGAGATCTTCGGGTTTCAGAGCGAATAACTCTTTGTTTTCCATGATCACGACCTCCTTTCTCTGCTTTCCTGCAGCTGATCAGTTTACTTTGACCTTGAATTTTACCTGTTTGGTAATTGCTTTATGATTGGCATCGCCGGCAGCCCTGACTTTTACTTTGATGGTGTAAGTCCCCTTTTTCAGTCCTTTTTTGACCGTGACTTTCCCGGTCTTTTTATTGATCTTGATCTTTTTGCTTCCTTTGACCTTGGTATAGGTGACTTTGCCGATCTTTTTGCTTACCTTCAGGACTTTCTTGCGTGCGAAGATCTTAGCTTTCTTCCTGAGCTTCTTGTATTTTATCTTGACCGTCTTTCCCTTCAGGGACAGCTTATTCGCCGCTTTTTTGATGGTGAAGGTCTTTGTGATGCTCCCTTTATAGATCCTGAGACCCTGGATCACCAGACTTGCCTTGCCTGCCTTGATGTTATTCTTATATCTGACGGTATAGTCCTTCCCTTTGACGAGCTTCTTTCCCTTATAGGTGATGGTCAGGCTCTGCTGCCGGGCTTTGCCGGTATAGGTCTTCGCCTTGATCCCCGTGATGGTCGTCCTGGAGATATCGATCTTCAGAGACTCGAGTTTCTCCTCAGCAGCTTTCAGACCGCTGGCATCCACCAGTGCCTTTGCCGCGGGGGAAAGGGCGTCATACGCCTTTCTTGCCGCAATGATCCTGTCATAATCATCCAGGGTGACAGCCCCTGCATCCGGCAGCTTATCGATGGCATCCTGCGCCTTGGCCGCATCTGCCTTCTCTTTCTCCGATGCCTCGAGAACGTTCACAGTGATCGTTTTCTCTCCGCCGTAAGGAACGACAAATGCCTTTATGGTTGTAGTTCCGACTTCATCCGCGTAGAGGGTATCCCCCTCCATGTGTGCAATCTCACCGTCATCAATGGAGAATCCCAGGGTTCCGCCTTTGTAGAAGTCCCGCGGTGAATAGGTCCCCGTGATCTTGAGGCTCTCACCCATCTTAAGCTCAATGGTATCGAGATCCTCATCTCCGTTGATCACGATCCTGCCCGGATATTCAAGGGCCGCGATAAAGTCGGTCCCCATCCCTGCGCTTTCTCCGTCTTTGTCAACCACATCGATATATCCGTTGGCAAATCCATGGGTCAGCAGGGAGTCAGAGATCAGGATCTTTCTGCTGATATGAATGCTTTCCTTAGATTCTATAGCATCGATCGGCTCATCGATCCACACCTCAGAGCCGCCGGTCTTATAAAGATCATTAAACCCGGCTTTCAAAGAGACTTCTTTATCTCTGAAGGACTTGTTTCCCAGGTTGGTGATGTCACAGTTCAGCAGGAATCCGTCCTGTTCCTGAACCACCTCAACATTGGAAAATCTGTAATCGGCTTCGATCTTAAGCCCTTCGAGTTCAGCCGAGCAGACAGCCTCATTTCCTCCGATACCCAGTTCAGTTACCTCGGCATAAAGAGACACGGTTTCCTTTCCTGTAAAGCTGTCCGGCATCTTCCAGTCAAATGTCACCGGCAGGGATGCACCGGGCAGGATAACCCGGGTTTCCTGTTTTTCCTGGTCTCCGTCTTCCTCAGGATCAGATCCTGTTACCGCATAGACCCCATCCGGTCCTGTTGCCGTGTAGACAGGATCCTGACTTCTCACACCGTCGATCACTTCGTAAACCTTGATCTCATATCCCTGCTCCGCGGCTTTAAGACCTGTATTTCTGACCATGACCGATGCAGTTATCGTCTCACCTGCCTGAGGTTTATCATCCGAGTATGTCACAGACACAGGTTCAAGTGAACCCACATCCTTATAACTGGTTGCCACAAGGCTCAGATCCCGGGCAAGATTGTCGGCAGGATCATCTCCGATAGTATACTGGTTTCCTACCGTCACAAGGTTGTTATTCTCATCGACGGCGACTGCAAGACCATCATTTACCTTACCGCTGTGGGTCAGCTGTACTCCGTCACTCCAGCTTCTGCCTTCAGTAAGGTCAATAAGGGCAGCTGCAAATACCTCCTGAGAACCAAAGCTGTTCTCCACGGACTCCTTGTACTCTGTCTCCGTACCTATGCTGTCTCCTCTGGAAGGCTGCTGCAGCCAGGTCACATAGAGGTTGTTTTTCTTATCGACAAATGCAGTGTAGCTGCCGAAAGCCGGATCGCCATTATAGTTGTCCGACTGATAATTCAGGGTGCGGACCTCCTCTGCAATCTCGTAGGTATTATCCTGATACTGCTCTGTCTGTCCGATGGTACCATCCGGATTTACCCCTTCGGTGATCAGTCTGACGATGTCAATGTATCTGATCGCCGCAGTCCCGCTTTCCTGGGTGGTTTTCCCGTCTGCGTCTGTTGCCGGAACACTGGCACCTTCCAGCCAGAAGAGCCAAGTATGAGCGTCGCCTGAACTGTTATACACGTTTCTGACCAGCTGCGGTCTTGCATCGGAGACATTATCA